>DASQKT010000488.1:0-5270 GCA_035630415.1 Skermanella sp. | reverse complement strand
GTAGAAGTCGTAGATGCCGACCTCCGGCACGCGGATCGTGGCGCCATGGTACGGCGGCATCACCATGACCATGGAGGCGCCCGCCTCCTGTGCCCGCTTGCTCCGCGCGGCGCAGATGCGGGAGCTGAAATGGGTGGTCGTTACGATCACCGGCACGCGTCCGGCCACATGGTTCAGGATGGTGGAGGTCAGCACCTCCCGCTCATCGTCCCCCAGGACGAACTGCTCGGAGAAGTTCGCCAAGATCGACAGCCCGTTGGAGCCGGCGTCGATCATGAAATCAAGGCAACGCTTCTGGCCGTCCAGGTCCAGTTCACCGGCTTCATCGAAGATAGTCGGCACGACGGGGTAAACGCCCCGGAAACGCGGGTTTTTAGCTGAATGGCTCATGCTCGTCTAATGCCTCTCCCTTGGCTTTGTTCTTGGGGCGAACAATATCCGGGCATGCTGCCCCCGGCAACTCCGCCGGCCCCCGGTGCTCCAAAGAAGCGGCTTGACAGGTCCGGGAGCGGGAAGCGGTGACCGTCGGCTTCCGACCTGCTATGGTGCCCGAAACGGGGAAACCGGGGTCTCGGTAGGGCGGAATGCGGATCGGCGTTGATGTCGGCGGTACGAAGATCGAAGCGGTAGCCCTGGACCCATCCGGACAAGTCGCGGCCCGCCTGCGCGTGCCGACCCCGCGCGGCGACTATCCCGCCACGGTCGAAGCGGTCGCACGGATCGTCCACGCGATCGAGCAGGAAACCGGCCGTAAGGGAACCGTCGGCGTCGGAATGCCGGGATCGATCAGCCCGACCACCGGCCTGATCAAAGGCTCCAACTCGGTCTGGATGACCGGCCAGCCGTTCCGCGACGATCTGGAAGCCGCCCTCGACTGCCCCGTCCGCTGCGCCAACGACGCCAACTGCCTCGCCGCGTCCGAGGCCTTTGACGGCGCCGGTGCCGGAGTGGGTATCGTCTTCGCTGCCGTCCTCGGCACCGGCTGCGGCGGCGGTCTGGCGCTCGGCGGCAAGGTCCACGAAGGCCGCAACACCGCCGCCGGCGAGTGGGGTCACAACGCCCTGCCCCTGCTGCACGGGGCCGAGCTGGAAGCGCCGCCCTGCTTCTGCGGACGTTCCGGCTGCATCGAAACCTTCCTCGCCGGCCCGGCGTTCGAGGCCGACTACAGCGCCCGCACCGGCCAGCTCCTTCCGGCGGCCGCCATCGCCGAACTGGCTTCGCGCGGCGATCCGACCGCCGCCGAAGCACTCCACGCCTACGAAGACCGCCTTGCCCGCGCCCTTGGGCTGGTCGTCAACCTGATCGACCCCGATGTGATCGTGCTGGGGGGAGGCATCTCCAACATCCGCCACCTTTACCAAGCCGTCCCGGCCCTGCTCGCCCGCTACGCCTTCGGCGGCGAGTGCCGCACCCCCATCGTTCCAGCCGCCCACGGCGACAGCAGCGGCGTCCGGGGCGCCGCCCGCCTGTGGCCTAGCGGGTAAGCTCCCGCACCAGGTCCGGCAGGTCGGCCAGCTTGTCGAAGACCATCGCCGCTCCTGCCTGAATCAGCTTCTCGCCATGGCTGCGCTCCCTCGCCGCATTGCCCCGGATGTGGCTTCCCCCTATAAAGCCGAGGACGGTCATTCCTGCCGCCTGCCCTGCCCTGGCCCCGTGGATGCTGTCCTCGACCACGATGCACTGGGACGGCTCCGCCTTCATCCGCTTCGCCGCCAGCAGGAAAAGGTCGGGGGCGGGTTTGCCGTGGACGACCATGGTGGCGCTGAAGATGTCGGGTTCGAACAGCGGCAGCAGACCCGTGATGCGGAGCGAGTAGCGGATACGCTCCGGAATGCTGCTCGAGGCCACGCAGAACGGTCTGTCCAAGCGTTCCGCCGCCCTCGCCACGCCCGGCACCGCCTTCAGCTCCCGACCGAAAGCGTCCAGGATCTCCCGCCGCAGGTCGTCGAGAGCCTCCGGCGCCAGCCCGCGCCCAAGGCTCGCTTCGACCGCCGCTACCATGGACGCGGTGCTGCTGCCCAGGAAGCGGTCGAAAACGCCATCTTCGTCAACGGGATAGCCGAAACAGTTCAGCGCCGCCGTCGTGCAGCGGAGGCTGATGGGTTCGCTGTCCACCAGCACGCCGTCGCAATCGAAGATGACGAGACCGCTCATGGAATCGGCGCGTCCGCGCGGATCAGCTCGGCCGACCGCAGGTCGCGCCAGAACTCCGCCGGGATCGCCTCCGTCATCAATGCCACGTTGCGCTCCGCCTCCTCCCTCGATTTCGACCCCGGAATCACCGTCGTCACCGCCGGGTGGAACAGCGGGAACTGGAGCGCCGCCGCCGGAAGGCTGACGCCGTAGTTCCGGCAAACCTGCTCGATCGCCGCCACCCGCTGCAACACCGGCTCCGGCGCCGGCAGGTAGTTGTAGCGGGCATCCGGGATAGCTCCGGTTGCCAGGATGCCGGAGTTGAACGGAGCGCCCAGGATGATCGACACGTTCTCCGCCACGCAGCGCGGCAGGAAAGAATCCAGCCCGCCCTGCTCCAGCAGGGTATAGCGCCCGGCCAGCAGGAAGGCGTCGAACCGGCCGATATCCATCAGCCGCTCGCACGCTTCCGCCTGATTGACGCCAGCACCATAGGCCCGGATCACGCCGTCTTCCTTCAGCTTCTGGAGCGCCGGCAGCGCACCCGTCCTGACATCTTCAAGCCGGGCTTCGTACTGGTCGCCATGGGTCCACATGTCGGCGTCGTGGATCAGGACCATGTCGATCCGGTTCATCCCCAGCCGCTGAAGGCTGTCCTCGACCGACCGGATCGTGCCTTCATAGGTGTAGTCGAAGACAGGCTGGAACGGCAGTTCGCCGGTGAAGATCCCTCCCTGCGACGGGTCCAGCTTGGGCGGCGGCGCCTTGCCATGCGGCTTCAGCAGCCGCCCGACCTTGCTGGACAGCACGAAGGCGTCGCGCGGGTAGCGCCGTAGCGCATTGCCCATCCGGTGCTCGCTCAGCCCATGCCCGTACAAGGGCGCGGTATCGAACAGCCGGATGCCACTCTCGAACGCGGCGGCGACGGTATCGAGCGCCGCGTCCTCCTCCACCGTCGCGTAGAGGTTGCCCAGCACGTTGCCGCCAAAGCCCAGGGGGCTGACCGCGACATCCGACGTTCCGACCCGTCTCAACTCGTCAAGCCTGATGGCCATCTCGGTTCATCCCTACCAGCAGGTGTAGCCGCCGTCGGCCAGCACGATGCTGCCGGTCAGAAGGCTGGACGCGTCGGACGCCAGGAACAGCACGACCGAGGCGATTTCCTCCGGCTGGCCGACCCGGCGCATCGGCGTGTTCTCCAGCCACACCGGATACATGCGCTCGTCTTCCATGCCGAACTTGGTCAGCGATGTCTCGATATAGGTCGGCGCCACCGAGTTCACCCGCACGCCCCGCTCCGCCCACTCGGCAGCCAGCGACTTGGTCAGGTGATGCACGCCGGCCTTGGAGGCGTTGTAGTAACTCTGCGGCTGCGGCTTGTTGACGATGAAGCCGGACATCGACCCGACATTGACGATCGAGCCCTTGCCCTTCGCCAGCATGTGTTTCCCGACTGCCCGGCAGCACCAGAACACGCCGTTGAGGTTGACGTCGATCACGTTCAGCCAATGCTCGTCCGGCACTTCCTCCGCCGGGACGTCGCTGCGGGCGATGCCCGCATTGCAGACCAGGATGTCGATGGCGCCATTCGACTTGACCAGCCCGTCCACCGCCGCGTTGACATCCGCCGGCTTGGTCACGTCCAGCACGATGGCCTGGGCCTTGTGCCCCGCCTTGACCAGGTGGTCGCGGCCCGATACCGCCAGTTCTTCCGAGATGTCCGCGACGATGACGCTGGCGCCCGCCTCGGCCAGCGCCTCGCCGCAGGCGAGGCCGATGTTGCGGCTGCCGCCCGTGATCAGCGCGGTCCGGCCCGACAGGTTGAACTTTTCCAGATACATAGTGCTGCTCTCCTAAAACTTCGGTGCGGTCAAGCCGAGCGCCGGCCGGCGGCGGGGCTGTCGATCAGGTGGTGGCGGCTGGTGTGCTCGACGGCTAGGCCGTCGCGGCCGAACATGTGGCAGCCGCGCGGGTTGACGCTGAGCCGGACGTTGTCATGCATGCTGGCTGCTTCGTCGCCGTCGGCCTGGACGACCATGATCTGGTCGCCCGCGACCTGGATATGCAGGAAGGTCAGGCCGCCCAGACGCTCGGTCACCAGCACGGTGCCGGGGATCTCGCCGTCGTCGGTCAGGCGGATATGCTCGGGACGGATGCCGACCGTCACTTCGTCGCCGCCCCTCAACGTGTCGCCCTTGACCGGGACGGCGATCGGATTGCCGCTCGCCAGTTCCACGGTGATGCCGTTCTCGGTATTGCCGATGACGCGGCCGGGCAGCAGGTTCATCTTGGGCGACCCGATGAAGCCGGCGACGAACAGGTTGCGCGGGTGATGGTAAAGCTCCAGCGGGCTGCCGACCTGCTCGACCACGCCACCCTGAAGCACCACGATCTTATCGGCCATGGTCATGGCCTCGATCTGGTCATGGGTGACATAGATCATGGTCGCGGCCAGCTTTTCGTGTAGTTTGGCAAGCTCGATCCGCATCTGCACGCGAAGGGCGGCGTCGAGGTTGGACAGCGGTTCGTCGAACAGGAAGACCTTGGGCTGACGGACGATGGCCCGGCCGATGGCAACGCGCTGGCGCTGACCGCCGGAAAGCTCCTTGGGGCGGCGCTCCAGCAGGGGGCCGAGGTGCAGGACGTTGGCCGCTTCGGTGACCTTGCGCATCCGCTCTTCCTTGGACACGCCGGCCAGCCGCAGGCTGAAGGCCATGTTGTCGGCGACGGTCATGTGCGGGTAGAGCGCGTAGGACTGGAAGACCATCGCGAGGCCCCGGTCCGCCGGGCCGATATCGTTGGCCTTGGTGCCATCGATCAGCAGGTCGCCGTCGGTGATGCTTTCGAGCCCTGCGATCATGCGCAGCAGGGTCGACTTGCCGCAGCCGGACGGGCCGACCAGGATGACGAACTCGCCGTCGTGGATATCGACAGACACGCCGTGGATGACCGCCGTCGCACCAAAAGCCTTGCGGACGTTCCTGATCTCGACGCTCGCCATATTAGGCTAGGGTCCGGGCGCGGCCTTGGCCGACGTCGCCTCTCATGCGCTTCCTCCCGCCCACTTTAAGTGGGTCGTCGTATCCGCCCATCATCGGCGTAGGCCCGCAAGAGATCAAGCGGCATACGACCAATTG
>DASQKT010000487.1:0-3656 GCA_035630415.1 Skermanella sp. | reverse complement strand
CGTGTTCTGCAAGGTCTTGCCCTTGGTCGCGTCGTTCGCCTCCGTGATCTCGCCGTCCAGATAGGTGTATCCCGCCAGCACCGACCAGCGGTCGGTGATCCTGCCGTTCGCCTCGAACTCGAAGCCATCGACGCGCTGCTCGCCATCCAGGATCGTCACCGTCGCGTTGGTCGGATCGACCGTCCGCGCATTGGTCTTCTCGATGCGGAACAGCGACCCACCCAGACCGATCCGGTCTTCGAACAGCGAGAACTTCGCCCCGACCTCAAACGTCCGGTTCTTCTCCGGGTCCAGCCCGACTTGCGCCGCGCTGAGGCTGACGAACTCCGCCGAGGGGTTGAAGCTGGTGCCGTAGGACGCGTAATAGGTCTGCTGGTCCGTCGGCTCGTACAAGACAGCCGCCCGCGTGCTCCACATGTTGTCGGTCCGGTCCAGCGAGACGCCGGCCACCTTCTCCTCGCTCTCGGCGTCGAAGCGGTCCCAGCGTAGCCCGCCGATAATGGACCATTCCTCCGTCAGCTTGATCTGGTCGAAGGCATAGACGCCGACGGTCGTCGCATCGGCGCTGGTATCGGTGGTCAACCCGCGCGGCGTCCCGACGCCGGCATTGGGATCGGGATCGAACAGGCTGGCGGTCGGCAGCCCGGTGAAGCCGAAGCGCTTGGTATCGGTATCGTCATAACCCAGCTCCACCCCCGCGACCAGGGTATGGCCCAGCGGCCCGGTGGTGAAGTTGGCGGTGGCGGTGGTCTGGTTGTTGACGGTCAGCGTCTCGCTGTCCAGGCTCGGGCGGCTGCGCGTCACCCTGATCGCCGACAGCGCCGTCCCGATGGGCGCATTGACCCGTGGCGCCGTGGTCGTGGCATCGCGCGTGTAGTATCCGGCGCGCAGGGTATTGGACACCTTTAGCCAATCGGTCGCGATATGGTCCAGCTTGGCGGTCAGCAGGTCCACCGTCACGTCCTCGTAATCGTCCGACAAGCCGTAGAAGGTGTCGAGCGAGACGGGGGCCGGCTTCCCGAAGACATAGGGCAGGCCATAGTCCGGCCGGTTGTCTTCCTCCTGGTGCAGGTAGGACAGGGTGAACTGGGTATCTGTCCCAAGCCCGATCCCAATCGACGGCGCCACGCCCCAGCGCTTCTGCTCGACCAGATCGCGCCCGACCGTGTCGGAATCCTGCCCCATCACGTTCAGCCGGATGGCGGAGGTCGGACCGACCGGCAGGTTGATATCGGCGGTCCCCCGGTAGAACGGCCCGTTGCCCAGGCTGATCTCGGCGCTGTTGAACCGCTCCAGGGTCGGAGCCTTGGTCACCATGTTGATGACGCCGCCAGTCGATCCGCGCCCGAACAGCAGCGACGACGGCCCTTTCAGGACCTCGATCGAATCGATGTTGAAAGTGTCGCGGTTGTACTGGCCCGGATCGCGGGCGCCATCGACGAACAGGTCGCCGCGCGCCGAAAAGCCCCGGATCGTCAGAGTATCGCCCTGTGCTCCCCCCTCGCCCGCATTGATCGAGATGCCGGGAACGTTGCGGACGGCTTCCCGCAGGGTCGTGATGTTCTTTTCCTCGATCAACTCCTGCGGCACGACCGAGATTCCCTGCGGCGTGTCCTGGATCGAAGACGGCAGGCGGTCCAGCGATGGCTGACGCTCCATCGTGTTCCTGGCTTCCGTCCCCGTGACGGTAACCGGACCGAGCGTTTCCACCTCTCCGCTTGCCGCCCCGGCCTGCGAGTCCTGCGCGGCTTGCGCATCCTGTGTGGACTGCGCGGAAGCCGCGGTCACCCCGCCGGTCGTGGAAATCGCCAGCGCCGCGGTCAAAGCGAATGAAGGCGCCAGGCGGAAAGATCTGGATGTATAGGCTGTCATCTTCTACAACTTTCCCATATTCAGATGCGAGTAGGTCTTAATCTCGCCGTCAAAATGCCGCAACTGCTATATGAGACTGACTCGCAAAATCATTTGCATCAATTGACCGGCTCCCCTATGCATGGTTTGCACGGTCAATTTCCTGGGAACCCCATGTTGGGGAAAGATGCATGATCAATCCGCGCCTCCTCCTCTGGCTGCCCATCACGATCCTGTTTGTCGTGTTCGTCTCCACCCTGGCGCCTGCGCAGGAAGCATCCCCGCAGCCGCCGCAGGGAATGGAGCAGCCAGCCGGTGAGACGCCGCCCCCGCCGTCTGCGGTCCTGCCCCGGAAGCCGGAACCGCACCGCAAACCGAAGCCGCTCCTCCAGCGGAAGCCGCTCCGCCAGCCGATGCGACCGCACCAGCCAATGCAGCGCCGGAGCAGGCCGCGAACGAGCCGGTTCCCAATCCCACCCTGCCGGTCAGCCATGACCTCTCCCCCTGGGGCATGTTCATGGCCGCCGACATCGTCGTTAAGTCCGTCATGGTCGGTCTGGCGCTCGCCTCGGTCCTGACCTGGACGGTCTTGCTCGCCAAGGCGATCGAGCTTGGCGCCGCCAAGCGGAAGGTCGCCCGCGCCCTCGCCATGATCGGTTCCGCCCACTCGCTGGCGGACGCGGCGGAACACAGCCGCCCGGCCCACGGTCCCGTCCACGGGCTGGTCAAGGCCGCCGTGGCGGAGCATGGCCTGTGGTTTGTCGGTATGGACAAGTCGGGCCTGCGCGACCGGGTCGAATCCCGGCTCGACCGCCTGGTCGCGGCCAATAGCCGGCGCATGACCAGGGGCACCGGCATCCTCGCCACCATCGGTTCGACCGGCCCCTTCGTCGGATTGTTCGGCACGGTCTGGGGCATCATGAACAGCTTCATCGGCATATCGGAGGCCCAGACGACCAACCTCGCCGTCGTCGCTCCCGGCATCGCCGAGGCCTTGCTGGCGACCGCCATGGGCCTTGTCGCCGCCATCCCCGCCGTCGTCATCTACAACGCCTTCGCCCGCTCGATCGCCGGCTACAAGGCCCTGCTGCTCGACGCTTCGGCCGAACTGCTCCGCCTCGTTTCCCGCGACATCGACCGCGCCACCATCCCCAATTCCCTGCGCAAGGCGGCGGAGTAGCAGTCATGGCCGCCAAACTCGGTTCCTCCAGCGGCGACGACGACGATCTCGCCGAGACCCACGAGATCAACGTCACGCCCTTCATCGACGTGATCCTCGTCCTGCTGATCATCTTCATGGTCGCGGCCCCGCTCGCCACCGTGGACGTGCCGGTCGATCTGCCGTCGTCCACCGCGACGCCGCAGCCCAAGCCGGACAAGCCGCTCTACCTGACGGTCAAGTCCGACCTGTCGCTGGCGATCGGCGACGACGCGCTGGGAGAAGCCGGCCTGGGTCCCGCCCTCGACCGCGCGACGTCCGGCAACCGGGACCAGCGCATCTTCCTGCGCGCCGACAAGACCGTCGACTACGGCAGCCTGATGACCCTGATGAACGACCTGCGGGCCGCCGGATATCTCAAGATCGCGCTGGTCGGCCTTGAAGGCATGCCTGCACCCGCACCATGAGGTCAGATACCCTTCGCTGGGGCCTCAGCGCCGGCTTCGTGCTGGCGGTCCACGCCGGCATCGTCGTCAGCGTGCTTGCCCTGGATACGCCCCCGCCGCCGGCCGAGCTTCCCGGCCCTGTCCTGATCGATCTGGCGCCCCTGCCTGCGGCCCCGCCGCCGGCGCCCGAACCGGAACCC
>DASQKT010000486.1:0-4244 GCA_035630415.1 Skermanella sp. | reverse complement strand
TGGGGGAGGAAGCAATATGACTGGGTTCACCAGACGCGACACTCTTAAGATCGGCGCCGGCGCCCTGGCCGGAACGACCCTGCTGGGCTACCGCCCGGCATTCGGCGAAGTGATGGCGGCCGACGTGCCGGCCCCGAAATTCCAGGTCGAAAAAGGCGCCGAGCTGCGCGTCCTGCGCCCGGCCAAGTTCGTCCAGGGCGACGAGACCCTGTTTCTTCAGAACACGGAACGGTTCACCCAGACGACCGGCATCAAGGTCCGTGTCGATAACGAGAGCTGGGAAGATCTGCGGCCCAAGACTGCCGTCGCCGCCAATATCGGCAGCGGTCCCGATGTCGTCCTGGCCTGGAACGACGACCCGCACCAGTACCCGGACAAGCTGCTCGACCTGACCGAGGTGGCCGAATACCTCGGCAAGAAGTACGGCGGCTGGTATCCGATCGCCGAGCGCTACGGCAAGGGGACGGACGGCAAGTGGATCGCGATGCCGATCGGCGCTTCCGGCGGGGCCATCGTCTATCGCAAGTCCTGGGTCAATCAGGCCGGGTACGAGACCGTCCCGACCGATATCGACAACTTCCTGAAGCTGGCGCAGAACCTCAAGAAAAACAACCATCCCATGGGCTTCGCGCTGGGCAACGCGCAGGGCGACGGCAATACCTGGACGCATTGGCTGATCTGGGCGCATGGCGGCGCCATGGTGGACGAGAAGAACAAGGTCATCATCGACAGCCCGCAAACCATCGCGGCTCTGGAATACGGCAAGCAACTATACGAGAACTTCATTCCAGGCACGATGTCCTGGCTGGACCCGTCCAACAACAAGGCTTTCCTCGCCGGGGAAGTCGGCCTGACCGCCAACGGCATTTCGGTCTACTACTCCGCCAAGAACAGCACCGATGCCGCCATCAAGGCGATGGCCGAGGATATCTACCACGCACCCTTCCCGATCGGTCCCGTCGGCAAGCCGACCGAAGCCGGGCTGCTGATCAACACGATGGTGTTCAAGCACACCAAGTATCCGAACGCCGCCAAGGAATATGTCCGCTTCATCTTCGAGAAGGAGCAGTACGAGCCTTGGCAGAAAGCCAGCATCGGCTATTGGAGCCATCCGCTGGCGGCCTATTCCGGCAACCCGATCTGGACCGAGGACCCGAAGCACGCCGCCTATGCCGAGGTCATGAAGAACATGCTGTGGTACGGCTACCAGGGCAGCCTCGGCTACGCGTCGGCCGCGACGCTGGCCGACTTCATCATCAACAACATGGTGTCGCAAGTCTGCTCCGGCCGGTCCACGCCGAAGGAAGCGGCGGCCGAAGCCCAGCGCCGGGCGGAGCGGTACTACAGGACCTGACATGCCAGGCCCCGATATGGCGATTGCCGCCGAGCGCAAGCGTGTAGCACAACCCACAGGTTCGTGGGTTGCGCGCACTCTCGACAATCCCGGCGTCCTGGCGTTCCTGTTCATGTTGCCGGCGGCAACGCTGCTGCTGGTCTTCCTGACCTATCCGCTGGGACTGGGTATCTGGCTGGGCTTCACCGACACCAAGATCGGACGGTCCGGCGTCTTCATCGGTCTGGAGAACTACGAATCCCTGTTTCAGGACAGCATGTTCTGGCTGGCCGTCAGCAATACCGTGCTCTACACGGTATTCGCAACCATCGGCAAGTTCGCCCTGGGGCTTTGGCTGGCGCTGCTGCTGAACAATCACCTGCCGGCCAAGGCGCTGATCCGGTCGATCATCCTGGTGCCCTGGATCGTGCCGACAGTGCTGTCGGCGCTGGCGTTCTGGTGGATCTACGACCCGCAATTCTCGATCATCAGTTGGGCGCTGACCGAGATGGGCCTGATCGACCACTACATCGACTTCCTCGGCACACCCAACAATGCACGAGCTTCGCTGATCGCCGCCAATATCTGGCGCGGCATCCCCTTCGTCGCGATCTGCCTGCTGGCCGGCCTCCAGACGATTTCGCCAAGCCTGTACGAAGCGGCGGCGCTAGACGGCGCCACGTCGTGGCAGCGGTTCCGGCATATCACCCTGCCGATGCTGATGCCGATTCTGGCGGTCGTCATGACCTTCTCGATCCTGTTCACCTTCACCGACTTCCAGTTGATCTATGCGATCACGCGCGGCGGTCCGGCTGGAACGACGCACCTGATGGCGACGCTGGCCTTCCAGCGGGCGATCCCCGGCGGTCAGCTGGGCGAAGGGGCGGCGATCGCGGTGGCGATGATCCCGTTCCTGCTGTTCGCGACGCTGTTCAGCTACTTCGCCCTCGCCCGGCGGAAATGGCAGCAAGGAGGCAGCGATGATTGAGCAGACCAGCATCATGGGCCGAACCGGTATCGGAGGCGGGAATGGCTGAAGAAATCGTAGGCATGGACTATCTGACCCGCTGGCCGCGCAAGCTGCTGACGGTCTATACGCCGCTGGCGGCGTTTCTAGTCATCCTGCTGTTTCCGTTCTACTGGATGACTGTCACGACCTTCAAATCGAACGAGGAGCTATACAACTACAAGGACTATAACCCGCTCTGGATTCATTCGCCGACTCTGGACAACGTCAAGCGCCTGCTGTTCGACACAGACTATCCCCAGTGGTTGGCGATCACGATGACGGTTGCCGTGGTGGCGACCTTCATCAGCCTGTTCGCCAGCGTGCTGGCGGCCTATGCGATCCAGCGGCTGCGCTTCAAGGGGGGCCAGACGGTCGGCCTGATGATCTATCTGGCCTATCTGGTGCCGCCGTCGATCCTGTTCATTCCGCTGGCGACCATGGTGTTCCAGTTCGGGCTTTACGACAGCCCGATCGCCCTGATCCTGACCTATCCGACCTTCCTGATCCCGTTCTGCACGTGGCTGCTGATGGGATACTTCAAGTCGATCCCGTACGAGTTGGAGGAATGCGCGCTGGTCGATGGCGCAACCCGCATCCAGATCCTGTGGAAGATCACGTTGCCGCTGGCGGTTCCGGGCCTGATCTCCGCCGGGATCTTCGCCTTTACCTTGTCGTGGAACGAGTTCATCTATGCGCTGGCTTTCATCTCGTCGGTGGAGAAGAAGACCGTGCCGGTGGCCGTCCTGACCCAGCTTGTCGAAGGCGACGTCTACCACTGGGGCTCTCTGATGGCGGGAGCGCTGCTGGGGTCGCTGCCGGTGGCTATCATCTATTCCTTCTTCGTCGAGCACTACGTCTCGAGCCTGACCGGTGCGGTCAAGGAATAGCGCCGGAGTGTGGAATACTGGCGCAGGCCGCCCCGTTGTGGCATCCAGAAGATGAGATTAGGGATACCAGGGGATAAGCGTCGATATGTGTGTATGCCACGGCTCCGGAAGCCACTCTGATGTCGCGACCACCACCAAAATTACCAGGGACCGCGCCGCCGAGATGAGCCGGCGCGGCTTCATGGCTGTTCTGGTCGGCTTCAGCGGAACGGCGCTGGTCGCCTGCGTCGGACCGGGCCAGACCGGCCTTGGGTTAGGCCTGGTCTCGGCGGAAGAGGCCGAGCAGCTTGGCGTGCAAAGCTGGGAGCAGATCCGGTCCGAAGTTCCGGTTTCCAAGAACACGACCTACCAGCGCGCCTTGCAGCAGGTCAGCACCAATATCCTGACCGCCATCGGCCAGAACCCGGCCAACTGGGAAGCGGTGGTCTTCGAGAGCAAGGAAGCCAATGCCTTCGCCCTGCCCGGCAACAAGATCGGCGTCTACGAAGGCATGTTCGCCATCGCGACCGACGTCAACGAGCTGGCCGCCGTCGTCGGCCATGAGGTCGGGCATAATCAGGCGGAGCATGCGCGTGAGCGCCTGAGTTCCGCCGCCGCCACCCAGACCGGCGTCCAGCTTCTCGGCGCCGCCCTTCAGATCGGCAATATCGGCTATGCCAGCGAGCTCGCCGGCCTGCTCGGCGCTGGCGTTCAGTATGGCCTGATCTTGCCCTATTCGCGGAACCAGGAACTTGAAGCCGATAGCATCGGCCTGATCAACATGGCCAAAGCCGGGTACGATCCCCGCGCCGCGATCAAGCTGTGGCAGAACATGCAGGCCGCCGGCGAGCGGGCTCCGGAGTTCCTTTCGACGCACCCGGCACCGGAGTCGAGGATCGCGGCGCTGGAAGCGAAGATGCCGGAGGCGCTGAGCTACTATAAGCCACGGCCAGCGTAAGGGATGGTCAGGGTGAGGGTACGGTGCGTCACTTTCCCCGGTCCCACTTACCTGAAGACGATCGTCTTGCTGCCGTTC
>DASQKT010000485.1:0-22895 GCA_035630415.1 Skermanella sp. | reverse complement strand
ACGCCGCGTGCGAAGGCCTGATGGTAGGGCTTGGCGCCCTTGAAGCTGGGCAGGAACGAGTGATGGATGTTGATCGCCCGTCCCGCCAGCCGGTCGCACAGCTCGGGCGAGAGCACCTGCATGTAGCGGGCGAGCACGACGAGATCGATGTTCTCCTGCTCGATGATCTCCCACAGGCGCGCTTCCTGCTCCAGCTTGTTGCCGGCATTGACCGGCAGATAGTGGAACGGCACGTTGTGCCAAGCCGCCAGTTGGTAGAAGTCGCGGTGGTTGGAAACGATGGCCGGGATCTCGACGTTCAGGCCGCCGGTCCGGTAACGATAGAGAAGATCGTTGAGGCAATGACCGAACTTGGATACCAGCAGCAGCAGGCGCTGCGGTCGTTCGGCATCGTGGAGGCGCCACTTCATGCCGAAACGCTCCGCCACATCGGCGAAGCCGGCTGCCAGTTCCTCGCCGCTGGGGCCACCTTCCGGTGACGCCAGGAATATCCGCAGGAAGAACAGCCCGCTGGTCCGGTCGCCGAACTGGGCGCTGTCGATGATGTTGCAACCGCGTCCCGCAAGGAATCCCGACACGGCGGCGACGATCCCGACGGTGTCCGGGCAGGAAATGGTCAGGATGTGGCGGGCGGTCATCTCGGTTCTTTCCGGTGTCACTAGGCTGCACAGTGTGTTCAGCCGTTGAAGGAAGCGCAACGGCGCTTCTCTTGCAAGCCCGGATTCATCAAGCCGGACCAGCCAGCCCTCAGTCCAGCATCGGCAGGCCGCTTTCGATCCGGACCAGGGCCGCCAGCAGCGGCACCCCGATATCCCGCCGGACGAAGGCGCTGCTGCGGTCGGCCGCCGTGATTGCCTGGGCCATGGTGACGCGCCAGCGCTCGTCGCCGAAGATCAGCTTCTCCGCCTTTGCCCGTTGCGCCAGCACCGTGGGCTTGCGATTGGCCGGAACGTCGGCGATCTGGTTCAGCCGTTTCATCCATTGCTGAGCGGCTGTCGGGTCAGCGCGCCGGATGGCAGCGGCGATGAACTCCGACAGGATTTCAGCCTGGGCATCGACTTCCTGCACCTGCTCGAGATAGGCGGAAGTCAGTGAAATCTCGCCGCGCGCCTGCAAGCGCCCAAGGACGGCGGGGACCGTCCAGGGGCTGTCTTCGTGGACGGTGCGAAGTAGCCCCAGCGCAAGGTTGACCTCCCCCAGATCGGCGGCGGCGACGGCCAGTTCGGCCGGGCAGCATTCCTGCTTGGTTTCCCGGAAGCGGGAGAACTGCTGCTCGACCGTGTTCAGGAACAGGGTACGGGCTTCCGCTTCGCGGCCGACCCGCAGGAGCGACTGCACCACCAGCCCGAGTTCCCAGGAGCAGTTGTTGGCCTGCGAGTATTTCTGGGCTTCCGTCGCCAGGGCGGCGGCAAGGTCCTTGTCGCCGCGCCACGTGGCGATCTCGGCGACGTCGGTCAGATTGTAGATCCTGGTCGAGCAGTCGGCGATGCTCCGGGTGATCTGAAGCGCCGTATCGGTCTGGCCGGTCAGCGCCAGCGCTCGTGCTACGAACAGATCCTGCTCCTGGGCATCGCTGCTGGATGAGGCCGCGCCGCGCCGCAGGGCGCTGACGAAGGGTGCTATGATTTCCCGCGCTTTGTCGGAAGCACCGTTGAGGTGGTAGGCGACGGCGAGTGAAAGCCAATCCCAGCGCGGAGTCGATACCGGGTATTCGACGGGCGGCAGCAGGTTTTCGATCCGGAACAGGAAGCACGCGGTCGATTGCGCGTCGTTGCAGATCAGGGCGCGGACGCGGTTGCGAAACTCGAAGACGTCGAAATCGCCGATGAACTGGTTGGTGATGAGCTGAACGGCGATGGCGCTGTCGGGATAGCGCTGCACGATTTCATTGAGCAGACGGTCGGCGTCGCGCAGCAGGCGCGCTTCTTCCCCGGAGTCGAAAGTCGAGTTGGCCTGCTGGATCAACTGCATGGCCTGAACGAACTGCCGGTTGGCGTTCGAAGCGCTTTCCTGAGCCGAAGCGCCCACGGATAGGGCGCCGGCGGCAAGGAAAGTCAGAACCGGCAGCAGTATTGCCAGCAGAAGAAGGACGGCCTTGCCGCCGGCGAAGCGTCTTCCGTCAACGGACATAGCTCACGACGCGCTTCACATAGGGCAAGGAGCGGGCATAACCGGTTACCCGCTCAAGCTCCGCCGGGTCACGGGCGTTCCCCATCAGGTAAACCACCCCGTTGACCGTCTCGATCGAGTAGTTGATCGACGAAATGTCACGGTCGAACATCAGCTTGCTGCGCAGTTGCGTGCCGATCAAGGTATCACGGGCCGAGTCCGTCAGCGTCGAACCGTCGTCCACCACGATCTCGTTGATGATTTCCTTGACGCCGTTGGCCTGCCATGCCAGCCGGACGGCATCGAGACGCATCTCGGGATCCTTGGCGCGACCGGTCAGCAGGACGGTGCCCTGGTTGACGTTCGTGCTCAGCCGCGAATGCATATCGACGTTGTGCTGGAACCAGAAATGGTTGATCTGCGCCTGGATCTCGGTGTCGCTGATGGCGCCGCCGAGCCCACGGGGCTGCGAAGCGGCGACGACGGCCGTGGTGGCGGCCCCTCCCACGATCAGCGGAGCGCAACCGCTCATCATGAGCATCGCTGTCGCTGCGGCGGTGAGTAGCGAAAGACGCGCGCGAGACCTCAAGACTTCCTCCGTCTGCCGGTCGCAAAGCACGTCCAGCGGCGCGAAGAAGTCATGCCCGCTACGTGATTGCAACACATATTTGAATTACTCGAAAGTGGAGCCAAGGCTTTTTTGCGCACCGTGTCCTGATTGCTGCAACTGCGTTCAGGCGAACGGCGCGCTGGTAAGCAGCCCGGCGAGTTCGCGCGACAGCACATCGGCGATGCGCCGTCGCTGGGATTGGTCGCGCAGCAGTTCCTCATCCCTTTCGTTGGACAGGAAACCCGTCTCGATCAGCACCGACGGCACGTCCGGCGCCTTGAGCACCGCAAAGTTCGCCGACCGCTTGGGGTTGTCGAGCAGCCGGAGCGACCGCCCTGCCCCTTCGACCAGACTGCTCTTCGCCATCAGCGATGCCGAAACGGTGTGCCGCGCCACCAGATCCGACAGGATCGCCGCCACCTGCGGCCGGGTGTGGCGCAGGTCGATGCCGCCTGCCCCATCCGCTAGGTTCTCCTGTTTTGCGAGCGCGAAGGAGAAGTCGTCAGACGCCTTGTCGGACAGCGTATAGGCCGACAGGCCACGGGCTTCGCGGTTGGGGGCGCTGTCGGCATGGATCGAGATGAACAGGTCTGCTCCCGCGTCCCGAGCCACGGCGACCCGGTCGGCGAGCGGCAGGAAGGTGTCGCCGTCGCGGGTCAATCTGACCGAAACTCCGCGTGTCCCACGCAGCTTGCGCGCGATCTCCCGCGAGATGTCGAGCGTGATTTCCTTCTCCAGCGTGCCGCGCACGCCGATGGCGCCCGGATCATGACCGCCATGGCCGGGATCTATTACGACAAGGCGCCGCTGCTGTGGCGGAGCCTCGCGGTCGGGCTTTCGCGGCGGCGCTTCCCTGGTCGCGGCGTCGGCTACCCCCCGCATCAGGGACGATGCGAGGCCGAACGATCCGATGCCGAGAAATGGCGCGTTCAGCGTCATTTGAAGCAGAAGCCTGCGCTTCATCCGATAAAACTACCCTGAATTCCGGTGATTGGCGGGGTATACCTCGACCTTCAGTCTAGAGGCTGTTGGTTAACTGTTAATTACGTGCCCCTGGGCTTGTCGAGTCCCGAGATCGTGATCCGCCGGAATTTCCCGATCCGGGACGAAGCATTCAGGGAAAGCCTTGGGATCGGAATATGCACGAAACGATATGATGCATTTTCGACTTATGATATCTTGTTCGGAAGAGCGACTCGGATGAGAATAATCCTTTGACGATGTTGGAGGCGATCATGAAGGAAGCCTTGATCAGCATCATGCGTCAGGAGCAGGAAGCTCTGGAAGCCCGCATCGCCGAAGAACGTCGGCGCGAGGCTCCGGACGACATGAGGCTCGGTGCCATGCGGGAAGAAGCGACGGACCTGCAACGGCAACTCGAACGCTATGACGACTGACAGCGCATCATACCCCCCGCTTTGGGAAGCGGGACCGGTCCCGCCTTCGCCTGAAATCCGTTCGGCTCTCCCCCGGTGAGCTGTAGCGGGATTTTTGTTGTTCATGGGCGGCATCGGCTATGTCGGCCTGATCGGGCGAAGGGTCATAGGATCGCGGCCGGCTGACCTGACTTTCTGGTTACTGATTCATTAATGACCAGATCGGCCGGCCGTGCTACTGATGGCATTGATACCACCGTATGCGTGGTCGCTGCCGGTATGGACCAGAGACTTGTCAGGGATTACCCAGGAGCCACCCTTCGGCGCCTATTCACCATCGGGTTTCCAGCGCGCCATCATCAGGCTGACCCGGTCGGTACCGGAAACATGGCTCGGCAAGCGCATCGCCTTCGCCGCCCGGCGGCTGGCGCTGACGGGATTGAAATCACCGCTCGACGTCGATGTGTTCGGGCGGAAGGTGCGGGTGCATCCGGAGGATAATGTCTGCGAGAAGCGGGTCCTGTTCACGCCGCAGTTCTTCGATCCGGTCGAACTTCAGGTCCTGGCTGCCGCCATCCGGGACGGCTTCACCTTCGTGGATCTTGGCGCCAATGTCGGAATCTACTCACTGTTCGTCGCCGGTCTGGCAGGGCGGAAGGCCCGTATCCTGGCGGTGGAGCCGCAGCCGGAGATCTACCGCCGGCTCGCCTTCAATGTCGCGGCCAACGATCTCGCCACGATCAGGACCTTACAATGCGCCGTCGCCGACCGCGACGGGACCCTGGACCTGTTCATCGACCGGGGCAACCGGGGCCAGAGCAGCATCGCCATGGTTACCGGAGAAAAGATCAGCGTCCCGAGCCGCACCTTGGAGAGCGTGCTGAACGAGGCCGGGTTCGAGCGGGTGGATGCGCTGAAGATTGATATCGAGGGAGCCGAGGACACCGTCCTGGTACCCTTCTTCGCGAACGCCCCTGCTCGGCTGTGGCCTTCGCTGATCCTGCTTGAGACATCCAGCGACCGCTGGAAATCCGACTGTGTCGCCTTGTGCATCGAGCATGGATACAAGGAAACCCATCGGACGCGCCTCAACGTGATCCTGGAACGCGCGGTCGCGAAAGAACCGGCTGCGCACGCCTGATTCCCTGCGGAGTCGCAGGTCCTGCCCAGTCATTGTGCAGCGCAACATGCGTCTTGTTCCAGCGCCGGATCAATCCCTTGGGAGTGCTCCCGCACAATAAACCGTTCGCGAACAAAGCGATGGTCGGATCAAGCGGCGAGACGAACGATTTTAACAACCCATAGGCATAACCAGTGATTTCCGTGACATTCTGTCGCGGAAATGGTTAAGAACTGCTTTATTTTTGCCCTATTTGCATAAATTATAATCATTAATACATAACGTCATCTTTTTTGCCTATTTTATAGGCATATTAGCCCTTACTTACCATACTCACCGATATTGTCGTGCTTGCCCTGGTGTGTACAATCAGCAGGTCGCACAATAAACAGTTCTTGGCACGAAACTTGCGACAGGGAGTTGGAGAAATGAAGTTCTGATCAGCCGCCTGTCAACGGAGAGCCTTGATGACCGACGCGACTGCTGAGACCATCCATACTGCTCGGAGTACCGTTCCGACGGTTTTACATGAAAGGTCTTCCAGCACCTTTTCCGATTTAGTTCGAAACCCGCAAAAATACCTGCTCGTTCTGCGGTTTGCCTTAATCAACATCGTCGCCTCTTCACTGCTCGCGGCGGCATGGCTTCAAGGCTGGATCAAACCGGTCCTGGATACCGACAATACCGGGTTGTGCCAATTGATCTTCGGCGTGTTCCTGGTGGGGCTTGTGGTTTCCACCGGTAAGGTCTGGCGTACGAGCCGGGAACTGAACGCCTGCAAGGATTCGAACCTGCATGTCGGTTCGCGCGCGGCACGCTATCTGGCCGAGGTGCGGGGCAAGGACAGCGGCAGCCGTGCCACGCTGGCCGGCAACCTCCGCCTCAAGCTGTCGTCGCGGGTCGCCGTCGTCCGCCATCTGGCCGCCAGCCTCGTTTTGCTGGGGCTGATCGGCACCGTCGTCGGCTTCATCATCTCGCTCGGCGGCGTCGATCCGCAGAAGGCCGGCGATGTCGCGTCGATAGCGCCCATGGTGACCAAGCTGATCGAGGGCATGTCGGTGGCGCTCTATACGACGCTGGTCGGCGGCGTCCTGAACATCTGGCTTAGCATCAACTACAACATGCTGTGTACCGGCACCGTCAACCTGATCACGGAAATCACGGCGTTGGGTGAACGGCATGCAGGGTCTTGACCAATTCGATGACGAAGACGTCAACGGCACCGTCTTCCGCGACGTCATAACGCTGGCGCTGTGCGGCTTCGTGGCGGTCGTGATCCTGCTGCTCCCTCATCTCAACCCCAAGCAGGAGGCACAGGCCGCCGTCGCAAGTGCTGTCCCCGGCAACGTCATGGTCGAGGCGCGCTGGGCGGACGAGCTCGATACCGACGTGGACCTGTGGGTACAGGCGCCGGGCGACGTGCCGGTCGGTTATTCCAACAAGTCCGGCGTGATCTTCAACCTCCTGCGCGACGACCTTGGCCGCAACGCCGATCCGACGCAGCTCAACTACGAAGTCAGCTACAGTCGGGGCGTTCCGCCGGGCGAATATGCGGTCAATCTGCACATGTACCGCAACAAGTCCAAGGTCTCTCCCGTCAAGGTGACCATCGTCACCAGCGTCAAGAAGCCGAATTCGGAGTCAGCCAAGCAGATCCTGACCAGCAGCGTGGATTTGATGGTGGAGAACCAGGAGACCACGGTCTACCGGTTCAAGCTGACCGACGCTGGCGAACTGGTGCCGGGCAGCGTCAACAGCCTGCCCAAGCCGTTGCGGAAATGGAGACAGTGATGCAGATCCTGATGAGTCTTTTCGCTCTGGCAACCGTCCTTGCGGCCGGACTTGCGACGATCAGCATCTGGTCGCCCCGGAAGCTGTGGGTGAAGGTCGGCGCGGTGGTCCTTGCCGCCTGCTTCATGCCGATCTCCTACGCCAGTTTCGCCGACCTGCTGAGCAAGCCGAAGCCGGTGGCGCTGGAGTGGTTCAACCGCAGCATGCGCGAAGCCACGGTCCTGAGCGCCCGCATGCAGGAAGGCGAGGCGATCTACCTGTGGCTCCAGCTTCCCGACAGCGCCGAGCCGCGCTACTACAAGATCGGCTGGAGCGAGGAGGTTGCCAAGCAGCTTCAGCAGGCGATGCGCGAAGCGGAAAAGAACCAGGGCGGCATGAAGATGGAGTTGCCGTTCGAGAACACCTGGGACACCGACAAGCCCATGTTCTACGCCCTGCCCCAGCCCAAACTGCCGGAAAAGAACGGCGAGGAAGGCGGCGGCGACAAGCCCATGGTCTACCAGCACCCCGGCACCAGCGCCTGACGGGCGCCGGTGCCATTTCCCCATTTCGTCATGCCAAGACTTGATCTTGGCATCTCCCGGCGTAAAGCCATCGTTCCGGCCCCAGAGCCTTGGTGAAGAGTGGGTTCCACTGCGGAAGTAACGCCGGGAGATGCCAAGATCAAGTCTTGACATGACGAATACTTGCGTATTCGTCACTATCGCTTCTGTTGGGTCCCCAACTCACAGCACCTGTTTCGGCACGCTCAGCAGTTCCCGGCGAATGCGCTTCAGGCTGGGGCGGTTGGTTTCGTCATAGGCCAGGGGGCGGCAGAGGTGCATGGCGGTCAAGCCGACGCGGGCGGTCAGCAGGCCGTTGATCACGCCCTGCCCGACACGTGCCGACAAGGACGCCGCAAGTGTGCTGCCCAGGGCTTCGGCGACCAGATGGTTGCCGCTCTCCGCGACGCCGGCGATGGCGATGTTGCCGAGCATGCGGCGCAGAAGCTTCAATCCACCGACATAGCCGGGACGGGCGCCATAGAGGGACGCCACCTCCCGCACCAGCTTCAGGTTCCGCCATAGTACGATCGCCACGTCGAGCAGCGCCGCCGGACTCAGCGCCGTGGCGATCGCCGTATCGCGGGAGGCACGGAGCACGAGCTGATAGGCGCGGCGGTCGATATCCTGGAGGAGCTGGAGATCGACCATGCGGACGACTTCGCGGTCGTCGTGGGCATCGCTCAGGTGGTCCTTCAAGGATGTGAGCTGCACAGCGAGGTCGGACCGGTCGCGGTAGAGGGATGCTACCGCGCCGGCATAGCGTTCCGCCTCGCCATGGGTGCCGGCGGTACGCAGGTGCTCGGCATCCGCGCGCAGGCCATCGATCTGCCGCAGGCGGCGCAGGCTGCGCAACTCGCCCGCCAACAGTCCGAAGGCTCCGACGACCGTTCCGGCAGCGAGCGCGGCGGCGCCGATGCCGAGAACCATGCTGGTTTCGAACGCGCGGCGGACCAGATCGACCGTGTCGTAGCCGACCGCCAAAGCCACCAGCACGGCGGCGGAACCGACCAGAAGCCGGACGGCCCATCGGCGCGGTGCCGGCACCGGATCGGGTGTCTCGCCTTCGACCGGCTCGCCGGAGGGAAGCGGCCCGGATGCTCGCTCGTCCGGCACGACGATGACGTTGCCCCTGGGGTCCAGCTCCATCGGCTGGATGTAATCGGGATCACGGGAACCTGGTTCGCGGGTCCGGCCGGTCATGACAGGAAGTCTCCGATCAGGAATTCCAGCGCCTGATCCAGCCTGATGTTGGGCAGCCCCCTGCCGTGGCGTCCGGCCAGGGTCGGCGGCCGGAAATCCAGGAAGTTGAGCTTGCGGATGCCGTCGCGGTCCAGCAGCCGGTGGTCGTCGGGGATCTCGCCCGGATAAAGCACCGTCGGCTCGGTACGGCCCAGCGGAATGCCGCGCACGCAGGAAAGCTGGCGGCCCTGGTGCTCGGCCATCACCGTCTCCGTACATTTGAGGGCAGCGAGCGCCATCGTCTCGACGGCGGCGCCCTCGAACCGGATGGCATTGCGCCGCTCCGCGACCAGACCGTCCAGCAGGCGGCGCAGGTTGCCGTGCTGGTTCGACGGGATGTGGTCGGCCTTGGTCGCGGCGAACAGCACCCGGTCGATCCGTCCGCCGAGCAGCCTGTCCAGCCAGCTCGAACGCCCGTGGTGGAAGGATTCCAGCGTGGCCGACAGGGAGGTCTGCATGTCGGCTAGGGCCGCCGGCCCGGCGTTCAGCGCGCCCAGCACGTCGACCAGCACGATCTGGCGGTCCAGCCGGGCGAAATGCTCGGCGAAGAAGCGGCGGACCACGTTGGTCTTATAGCCTTCGAACCGCTCCTCCATCATCGACCAGAGCGTATGGCGGCCGGCGCGGGTCGCCGGCTCCGGCAGCGGACAGAAGGCCAGCACCGGCGCTCCGATCAACTCGCCCGGCTCGACGAAGCGGCCGGGCTGGATCAGGCTGAGGAGCTGATCGGACGCGCGGCAGGCCAGCAGGTAGTTGGTGTAAAGCTCGGCTGCACGGCGGGCGACTGCCTCCTCCGCCGGCCCCGAGGGGTCGCGGTTCGACAGGTAGGCCAGCCATTCCGCCGCCAGCGCGTCGCGAGGATGCCGTTTCGACAGTTCCAATGTTTCGCGAGACCACTCGGCATAGGTACGGTCGAGCAGCGGCAGGTCGAGCAGCCATTCGCCCGGATAATCGATGATGTCCAGGTTGAGCCGGGTGACGCCGCGCAGCCGGCGCTTCAGCAGGGAGCCGGGCATGTAGCGGATCGCCACCCGTGCCTGACTGGTGACCTTGGTGTTGTTCGGCCAGACGGGATCGGGAGCGGTCAGCCGGGCGATCTGCGTCTCGTAGTCGAAGCGCGGAACGGCCTGATCGGGCTGCGGCTCCATGCGGGCAGCTATGAACCGCCCGGTCGCGACGACGTCCAGGAACGGCAGCCGGTCGGCGTGCAGCAGGTTGTCGATCAGGGCGGTCGTGAAGACCGTCTTGCCGGACCGGCGCAGACCGGTGACGCCGATGCGCAGGTTGCCGTCGAGCACACGGTCGGTCAGTTCGCCGACCCGGTCGAACGCCTGTCCGCCCAGGTTGGTCAGGTCGCGGAATAGTGAAGGAGGCAAAGCGGTCTCAACGAATTGAAGGAAGTCCGGAAATCCAAGGAGGCTCGGGATACAAACGCGGCACGCCGATTATCGTGCCTGATCGGGCAGCATATCGATTTTGTGCGCCCTGGCCCAGCGGTGCGGATCGTCGCCCTGAACTGCCGCCGTGCCGACATCGGGACCGGGATCGGGCCGGTTGTTTTCAAGAAGGTTGTCGTGGTTGCCCATGGGAGCGTGTTCATGGTTGCTATCCAGTTCCGCCACACAGCGCTGGCGACCGCCGCACCGATTGTTGGCGACCCTGTTGCCGGTGGCGCCGTAGATCAGCAAGCCGTTCCGTCCGGCCTCGATATCGTTGCCGACGACGGTATTGTATTTCGCCTCCGAATCGGTGCCTGGACGCATCCATTTTCCGGTCGTCCGTCCCCCGACCGACAAGCCGTCGCGCTGACATCCCCGCATGATATTGCCCGCGATGAAGTTGCCCTCGCTGCCGCCTTTCATCATCAGGCAGGTGTGTCCAGGGGTGCCGTCGACGACGTTGGCGACGATTTGCGAGTGGTTGACCGCCACCATGTCAATCCCGCCGTCGCCGTTGTCGTTGTGGTCGGCCCCGCTGTTGCGGACGATATTGCCGTAAAGGAAGACGCCGTCCGCCTGACTGAGCTTGATCCCGTCCTCCCCAGCGTTCTCGACCAGATTATCGGCGATCACCAGATTGCCTGCATAGCGGGACGTGGCGCTGGTGTCGCTGCCGGACAGACCGAACTGGATACCGTTGCCGCCGCTTCCCGCGACGATGCGGAAGCCGAAGACCCCGGCGTTCTTGGTGCCGAAACCGTAAAGGCCGGTCTTGTCGGAAACGATGGTGGCCTTGCCCCGGCCATCCGCCGAGATCAGCCGGATCGGCGCCCCTTCCTCCCCGCTGCGGGCGAACTTCACCGCCCCTTGGTAGGTGCCGGCCTTGACCATCACGTCGGTGCCGGGAGTAGCCATCTGGAGCGCCGTGTTGATGTCGTTGATCGGCCCTTCGGGCGATACCCAGATCTGGTTTGCCTGCGTGCCCTCCCCGTCGAACGGCGGAGTCATCTGGGCCGCCGATGTCAGGTTGTCGGCGCATCCGGTCAAGAGGAGAGCTAGGATAATCATACGCTTCATCGGCGCCAGCTCCTTGATAGCACGGGCTCGTCGCGGAAGGCGGGATTTCCCCCGCCTTGGCGACGTGGTTTGCGTTTCCTCAGGATATGGGGCCTGCGGGCCTGGATCACATGGGATTCACCGCAAGCGTCAGGACTTGAGCTCAAACATCAGCAGAAGCGTACGCTGGAAGCCCCAGAAGTTGTCGTCCGAGACGACGTAGAGCATTACCTTGCCGTCGGGCTGACGAACCGCCGATATACCTTCGTAATTATCCGTCGTCACCGGCTGCTCCAGGACCGCCAGTTCGGTACCGGACAGCTCGGCGCCGGGACGGATCTGCTCTGCCGGAACCCGCACGATCCGCGCCCCGAACCCGCCGAGGATCGAGGCCCGGCGCTCCAGGACCACGACATCGCCGTTGGGCAGCGTCGCTGCGTCGGTCGGCCGGTACGGCGCCTTGCCACGGTAGCTGAGGCTGGCCCAGCCGTTCTCCCCACTGATCCAGGCTCGGCTAAGGCCGGCGTTCTCCTCGCGCCCCTCTTCCATCACCAGCAGACGTCCGTCGGGCAATGCCGTCAGCACTTCGAGGCCGCTGTTGCCCTCGGCGCTCTGGACGCCGGGCGGACGGGGCAGCTTCGGCAGCGGTGGTGTTACGGGACCGGCGGGACTGGGGGCGTAAAGCTCGACCCTGTGCCAGCGCTCGAAGCTGACGGCCCACCGGCCGTCCGGCAGCAGCGCCAGCCCTTCGGAATCGCGACGGTTGCCTTTGACCCTGGTGCCGTCGATGTCGAGCAGGGGCATCACCGAGATGTCGCGGGCGCCCGTCAGGTCACCTGCATCGTCGTAATCGAGGATGCCGTCGACAACCGCTCCCTTGTCGGAGATCGCGACGAACCGCAGTCCGTCGGCGGAGACTTCGATACCGGACAAGCCGCCGAAATCCGGATCACGGTCGCTCAATGCCAAGCCGCCGCAATAGCGGAGCATGCCGATTTCCCGCCGCTCCTGGCGGCTATCGTCCAACTGGACGCGATAGGAGTTCTGCTGAGGACCATTGGCGATCAGCGGCGAGCAGCCGACCGCGGCGAGGGCGCCGAGCGTGAGGACCAGGAGCGCCCGGCGGGCATATTCAGGAATAGCGACCATGGTCCCCTAGATGGCACTCGGAATGCTGCGGTGCGACATGATTCAGCAAAAAAGGATGGGTTACCAAGAGCTAACCCGACGGTGACCTGATCCAGGAGCGAAAAGCGGGAGCGCTACCAGGGACGCTCAATCCGCCCTCAACCCATGGCTCCGAAAGATATTGCGGATCGACCGGACCTGGTTTGTGCCCGCCGGTTCCAGCGCCCGAATGTCGGGCAGCGGGCAGCGCTTCCGCCATTCTCCCGCGTCCATGCGCTGGAAGGGCATGACATCAACCCGTTCCAGATCGGGGAAGGAGGCGGCGAATTCCGCCAGAGCTTCGACATGATCGGGATTGTCGTTGAACCCTGGAATCAGGACGAACCGCATCCAGACCGGCTTGTCCATCTGGCGAAGCATGTTGGCGAAGCGGGCGGGTGAACAGGCCGGAGTGTCGTGGATCGCCATCGTGTCGAACCCGGTAAGGTCCAGCACCACGAGATCGGTGAGGTGCAGCAGTCCGCGCGCAGCAAAAAGGTTGCCGCTGCCCGTGGTGTCCAATGCAGTGGGAATGCCCATGAGGTGGCACCGGCGGAACAGTTCGCGGACGAATTCCGCCTGCTCGAGCGGCTCGGCACCGGCGACGGTCACGCCACCACCCGATACCCGCATGTAATCAGCATATTGAGTGATCCGGTCGATCAGCTTTTCGACCGTGTCAAGGCGCGCATCATTGCCTCGATCAACTTCCTCGTTCGGGCAATGGCCGCAACGTAGCGGGCAGCCGTGCAGGAAGATCACGAAGCGGACGCCAGGTCCCGCCCCTGTGCCCCGTGCCGAAATCGAGTGTACGCGCCCTGACAGGTTGAAAGGCGCACCTGGGCGGCAATCGCATCACGTCGGAAGGATTGGTCATGACGCTGTCCGCTCCCGTCATCGGTCCGCAGGTACGGCAACGATCAACGGTGGAACGATGCCCGACGGTGCCGGAGAATGCCTTGATCCATGTCAACGTTGTGGAACCGGACAGATCCGGTAACCGAATCTACACGCCTTGATGCCTACGATCAGCCACCGGCCCGGCCTGTCGGACGACCTCGCCGGGCCATTATCGAAGACCGCAAAGCGGGAAAACCATGACATCGCATCTGACATACGAAATCGTTCATAAGTTCCGCGGCCAAGGCAAGATGAACGAGGCCGAAGATTGGATGCGCGCAAACATCAGAGGGCTGTGGGAGCTGGAATTCCTGGGCATGTCCGAGGAAATCGACGACTTCAAGAAGACCAAGACTTATACTTTCCATGTCCGCTTCAACTTCGGCCGGTCGGAAGATTTGAAGCGCTTCAAGGAAGAGTATATCCAGGGCAAGCCCCCAGCCCCGAAGGTGAAGCCGCCAGTTGCGAAAAAAAAGGGCATCTTCGGCCGGATCTTTGGGTGACCGACTGGCTGCGGTGTCGTGCTACGCATGGTATCGGAAGCGCCGACGCGGCACCGATCCAGCCTGTTCCTTGTATTGTGCATACATAAAGTTTGCCCTTCTTTATTCTTGGCGTCCGTTCTCTAAGCCGGAAAGTATATTTCGGAGTTAGCTTGCCTGTAGTACAAATTGGCGAATAGTCTGGAAACGTGGCGGGTATGGTTATATCCGCCCGTCGAAGCTATTGCTCCCGCGCCTTACAGCGCCGTCAGGAGATCCGCCTTTGACCACAGCTCGCGCCCCTGACATGGACGATCATACCAAGCAACTCGAAGAGGCGCTGAGGGAGAAGGAGGCGGCTCTTAAGGAGCTTCAGCACCGCGCAAAAAACAGCCTCCAACTCGTCATCAGTCTTCTGAAACTGCAAAGCGGCCGTATCCGGGACCCCGACGCCCGGACGGCTTACGACCTCACCTTGCAGAGGATCGAAGCGCTTGCCATCGCCTACCGCCACCTCCACGAGTCCGGTACGGAAACCAAGGTGGAGTTCGGCCGATATCTGACGGAGCTGGTCACCACGACCAGCGCCAACCTTCCCGGCGGCGCGCAGGGTACCGACATCGACGTGCAGTCGGAGAAGATCACCGGCGGGTTGTCGCTTGCGGTGCCGCTTGGGCTGATCGTCAACGAGTTGCTGACCAACGCGCTGCGCCACGCCTTCCCCGCGAAAAGCTGGATACGCATTTCCCTGTCCAGCCCGCAGCCCGAATTCATCGAGTTGGTGATCGCCGACAACGGCCGCGCCTTGCCATCCGGATTTGATTCGGATGCCGACGCGGGCATGCTGCTGGCGGAAGCTTTGGCGGCGCAGTTGGGGGCTACGCTTGCGGTGGAGTCCACCGGAGCCGGGACCAGCGTGAAAATGTCCGTGCCGCTCTAAAATATTGAAGCGGACCCAACGGTTCTCTCTGGAAAGCTGTAACGACTGGCAGGCATGACAGCATGCCGCAGCATGCATGTTCGCGTATCAAGACGCCGCGCCAAGCCCTATTCTCGCCAGTGTCCGGTGGGATGGATAATCCACCCCACCGAGACAACTAGAGGAGGGAGTCCATTATGCGATGGACATTCCGGCTCCGCTGGAAGGGACAGACGATCGAGATTGAAATCGAGATCGGCATGAGCCTCTAACGGAGTCAGGGGGAGGTGTACGAAGCACCTCTCCCACTCCTCTAATTTACTCAAATTCGATCGGCTTGTGAAGCCCTGTGATCTCATGCCGATGCATGAAATCGTGAAGCCCAGATGCAACGGCGATCCCAAAGCCACGATCTTTCGACGGCAGCGCCAGGACGCAATGGAAACGCCCGCCGAAATAGCTTCGGCGGGCGTTTCCATTGCACGGCCCCATTCAGGCGGTCGGGCCGCAGCCCAACCATCAGGGAGATCAGCTCGCGACGTCGCGGCCGTTGACCATGCCGCGGCCGGTCGTCCGCTCGCTGATGCGGGCGCGCTTGCCGCGCAGCTCGCGCAGGTAGTACAGCTTGGCGCGACGGACGTCGCCCTTGCGGACCAGCTCGATGCTGTCGATGCGCGGGCTGTAGAGCGGGAATACGCGCTCGACACCTTCGCCGTAGCTGATCTTGCGGACGGTGAAGCTGGAGTTCACGCCGGCGTTCTTGCGGGCGATGCAGACGCCCTCATAGGCCTGGACGCGCTCGCGCGTGCCTTCGACGACCTTCACGTTGACGCGCAGCGTATCGCCGGGAGAAAACTCCGGCACCGGCCGCTTCTCGACCAGCTTCTGGACCTGTTCGGCCTCAAGTTGCTGAATGATGTTCATCGCACTCACCCCTTACATTCAACTGTGGCGCGCCGAAGTCCTGAAAGGCAGCCCGGCGGACCCGTTTATCATCTATTCCATCGTCGCGATGCGGTCGCGCCGCCGGCGCTTCCGCGGTTCTTCCACCTCGCGGGCGGCCTCGTAGAGCGACCACAGGTCCGGCCGTCTGGCCTTCGTGATCCGCTCCGCCTCGGCCAGCCGCCAGGCGCGTACCTTTTCGTGGTGACCGGAAAGCAGGACTTCCGGCACCATGCGGCCCTGCCAGTCGGCCGGCCGCGTATAATGGGGATATTCCAGCAATCCCCGTTCGAAGCTTTCTTCCCCGGCGGTCTCTTCGTTGCCCATAACGCCCGGCAGCAGCCGGACGACGGCATCGATGAGAGCCAGCGCCGCCGGCTCGCCGCCGGACAGCACGAAATCGCCGAGGCTGATCTCTTCGGCCCCATGCGCTTCCAGGACCCGCTCGTCCACCCCTTCGTAACGCCCGCACAGCAGGGTCACGACTGGCTCCACGGCAAGCTCCCTGACGAGAGCCTGATCGAGCAGCCTGCCGCGCGGCGACAGGTAGATCACCCGGCCGCGCCCCGCACTTTCCGGACCGCCGGTAACGGCGGTCAGGGCAGCGTCGAGGACGTCGGCCCGCATCACCATGCCGGGACCGCCACCGAACGGAGTATCGTCAACCGTACGGTGCTTATCGCGTCCGAAGTTCCGGATGTCCACAGTTTCCAGGGACCATATCCGGTTCTCCAGGGCGCGGCCCGCGAGGCTCAGACCCAGCGGCCCCGGAAACATTTCCGGGAACAGGGTCAGGATGCGGACGGTCCAGACGGGGTCCATCACCCAGCCTCGCCATCGGTCGCCGAACCGGCCCGCTCGGAACCAGAAAGGCCCGCCGCTGCTTCCGCCGCCTGTTCCCGCGCCTGCTCGGCGGCATCCGGAGGTGCCAGCAGGTCGTCGGTAAGGTCGGCGACGATACGGCCGCCGGCGACATCCACCACCGGCACGAGCGCCTTGGTGAAGGGCACCATGACCGTGCGGCGCTCCGGCAGGTTGACTTCCAGCATGTCGCCGCCGCCGAAGTTATGGAGAGCTATCACCGTGCCGATACCCGAGCCATCCGGCCTTTCGACCGAAAGACCGATCAGGTCGGCGTGATAGAACTCTTCCTCGTCCTCGGGAGGCGGCAGCCGGTCGCGGTCCACATGCAGCAGAACGCCCCGCAGAGCTTCCGCGGCGGTCCGGTCGGAGACACCCTGGACCCTGGCAAGCCAGTAGTCCTTCATCGCCGACTGAAGTTCGACGGTGAAGGTACGGGTGCCCGTCGGGTCCATCAGCGGGTTGTAGCCCTCGATGGCCGCAGGGTCCTCGGTGAAGCTTTTCAGCTTCACAAGGCCACGCACGCCATGGACGCCGACGATCTGGCCGACGCACACCGTGCTTCGCGCCTTACCTGCGTTCCTGGCTTGGCTGACGCCTTTGCCTGCGGGTTGGGTTGCCATGGGGAAGTACCGGGCCTGTCAGCGCAGAGGCTTATTCGGCGGAGCCGGCGGCTTCGGCTTCGGCGCGCTTGGCGGCGGCAGCCTGCTCGGCCTTGATGCGCTCCTGGGCCTTCGCCTTGGGGGCGGCCTTCTTCGGGTTGTTCGACTGGGCCGGGGCCGGGACGATCTCGGCGCGGCCGAGGAACAGGGTGACGCGGTCGGTCGGCTGGGCACCGACGGACAACCAATGCTTGGCGCGCTCGCCGTTCAGCACGACGCGCTCCGGATGGTCCTTCGCCAGCATCGGGTTGTAGGTGCCGATCTTTTCGATGAAACGGCCGTCGCGCGGGCTGCGGGCGTCGGTGACGACGATGGAATAGAACGGGCGCTTCTTGGCGCCGCCGCGGGTCAGACGAATCTTCAGGGACATTGCTGAATTACTCTCTTCACTCAGGTTGCAGTCGTATCGGCTAAACTCTCAGCCCGGCAGATGGCACTGGGCTTCGATCGGAGATGCCTGCGGGAACGATCAACGATCCCGAAGGCGAAATTCTATGTGGACGGGCGGATCACGGGAAACCCTTCCCGCCGCCACGGCCGCCCGGCAGAAGCCCGGACAGACCCTGGCGCATGAAGCCCTTCTGGCCCATCTTCTTGACCTTCTTCATCATGGTCTGCATGTCCTGGAACTGCTTGAGCAGCTTGTTGACGTCCTGGACCTGCACACCCGATCCCAGCGCGATACGGCGCTTGCGGGAGGCCTTGATGAGGTCGGGATTGCGGCGTTCCGCCTTTGTCATCGACGAGATGATCGCTTCCTGCTTCTTCAGGATGCCTTCATCGATATTGGCATCCTTGAGCTGGTTCTTGATCTTGCCGATGCCCGGCAGCATGTTGAGCATGCCGCCCATGCCGCCCATCTTGCGGATCTGCTTGAGCTGGTTCGCCATGTCGTCGAGGTCGAAGGTCCCCTTCTCCATCTTCTTGGCGAGCTTTTCAGCCTCCGCCTTGTCGATGTTCTCGGCGGCCTTTTCGACCAGACTGACGACGTCGCCCATGCCTAAGATGCGGCCGGCGATGCGGTCGGGGTGGAAGGCTTCGAGCGCGTCGACCTTTTCGCCGACGCCCAGCAGCTTGATCGGCTTGCCGGTGATCTGGCGCATCGACAGTGCGGCGCCGCCGCGCGCATCGCCGTCGATACGGGTCAGCACGATACCGGTGATGCCGACGCGATCCTGGAAGTTGGTTGCGACCGTCACCGCGTCCTGGCCGGTCATGGCGTCCACGACCAGCAGCGTTTCCGCCGGCTTGGTGGCATCGCGGACGGCAGCGACCTCCGCCATCAGCTCGTCGTCGATCGCGAGCCGGCCAGCGGTGTCGAGCATGACGACGTCATACCCTTCGGTCCGGCCCATCTGCATGGCGCGCTTGGCGATCTCGACCGGCTGCTGGCCGGGGACGATCGGTAGCGTGGCGACCTGGACCTGCTCGCCCAGGATCTTCAACTGTTCCTGAGCCGCCGGGCGCCGCGTGTCGAGCGACGCCATCAGCACTTTCTTGCGCTCCCGCGTCTTCAGGCGGAGAGCGATCTTGGCGGTGCTGGTGGTCTTGCCGGAGCCCTGGAGGCCGACCATCAGGACCGGAACCGGCGCCGCCGCCTCGAGGTTGATGCCCTCGCTGACGGAGCCCAGCATCTCGACCAGATGGTCGTGGACGATCTTGACGACCATCTGCCCAGGCGTGACCGACCGCAGGACTTCCGCCCCGACCGCCTTTTCCTTGACGCCGGCGATGAACTGCTTGACCACGGGCAGGGCCACGTCCGCCTCGAGCAGGGCGATACGCACCTCGCGCAAGGCCGCGCCGACGTCTTCCTCGCTCAGCGCGCCACGCCGTGTCAGGCGATCGAAGATGTCGCCCAGCCGTCCGGTCAGCCCTTCAAACATGCATCACTCGATCAAGGTTCAAAAATCCGAGCCGCTTCATTCCCATGCGCCGCAACGCGCCCAAACGAAAATGCGCCAGTGCGCGAAACTCGCGGACCGGCGGGCACCCGTAGGCGCATTGCTTGCTCATGGGATTGAGCGGTGCTGGAACCTAGGGGAGTGGCGGCCTCAAGTCAACGGGAAGATGCCCGCAAACCTGCCGACCGCAGCTCCATAGCCTGAATACTGAGCCCGGTTATTGGCCGCTCGGCTGCTGCTGGGTGATACAGTGGATGCCGCCGCCGCCCTTGACGATGTCGAGCGCCGGGACCTGGATCACCTCGCGGTCGGAGAAGACCTTGCGCAGCGTCCGGAAGGCTTCGTCATCCGCCGCGTCCTCGTAGGCCGGCATGACGATACCGCCATTGGCGATGTAGAAGTTGGTATACGAGAGCGTCAGGCGGACGCCGTTGTGGTCGCGCCGTTCCGGCTGGCGGAGGGTGACCACTTCGATCTCCCGGCCGTTCGCGTCGCGGGCGGCCTTCAGCCGGTCCAGGTTATCCTGGAAAACCTTGAAGTTGGCGTCGCCGGTATCGTCGGTCGTCAGTGCCAGGACCAGTCCCGGACGGGCGAAGCAGGCGATCTCGTCGATATGGCCGTCCGTCTCGTCCTGCTCGTAGCCCTGCCCCAGCCAGATCACCTGACGGATGCCCAGGTAATCCTTCAGGTGCTGTTCGATCTCCGCCTTGGTCAGGTTGGGATTGCGGTTGGGGTTGAGCAGGCACTCCTCGGTCGTGATCAGGGTCCCTTCCCCGTCTACGTGGATCGAGCCACCTTCCAGGATCAGCGGAGCGCCGTAACGCTGCATGCCGAGATGTTCGAGCATGCGCCGCGCCAGTTCGGCGTCGAGCTGGTGGTCGGGATAGTTGTTGCCCCAAGCGTTGAAGCCCCAATCGACGCCGGCGACCTGTCCAGCCCTGGGGCCGGCATTGCCGACAACGAAGGTCGGGCCGGTATCGCGGACCCAGCTATCGCTGATCGGCATCGGCAGCACCTCGATGCCGGCGCCGCATGCCAGCGACACCTCCGCCACGTCGGCCTGATTGCAGACCATGGCGACCGGTTCGAACTGGGCAATCGACTGCGCCACTTCGGCATAGGCGGCGCAGGCGGCGTCGATGCCGTTGGTGAATGTTTCGGGGCGGCAAGGCCACGCCATCCAGCAGCGGCTGTGGCGTTCCCATTCCGCAGGCATGCGGAACCCGTCCGCGACAGGGGTGGACATGGTTTCAAAGCCCTCTCAAAGAATACGCCCCGGCGACACTAACCACCGGGGCGCTGTCTTGGCAACCTCTCGGAACGGACATGATCCGCCTCCGGTAAAACCCTGAGTTTTCTATAAAATTGGAAAAGAGGGAAAAAACGAAGGGAGGCCGCTGGCGCTCTATCGACGGCGCCGGGCCGGAGGGTGCAGCGCCGGGGCATCCGAAATGGGATATGCCGGTTCGTAGAATCGGGTCTGGGCGGCCGAGCCAAGACGGACAAGGCCAAGGAATACGAGGAAATTCATGATACGCCTCTTCAGCAGTTTCTCCTGATGAAGAAGATATTCATTTATTCAGTGCCCGGCAAGCCCCCACGCACGGCCGCTGGAGCGGCCATGCGCGGCTCGCATGCAAGAAAACCGTCTCGTCAACCAGGAAAAGACCAAGGAAAGCGGAAAAACTCAGGCGTTCGACGCGGCCGCCATCTGTTCGTCGATCCTTCTGATTCTTTCCTGACGGGCCATGAGAACTCCAGCGGCAATGATGCCGGTCGTCACGATGGCGACGATGATCGTCGCGAGCGCATTGATCTCCGGCGTCACTCCCAGCCGGACGCTGGAGAAGATCACCATGGGCAGCGTCGTGGAAGCCGGACCCGACACGAAGCTGGCGATCACCAGATCGTCCAGCGACAGGGTGAAGGCGAGCAGCCAGCCCGACACGATGGCCGGCGAGATGATCGGCAGAGTGATCACGAAGAAGATCTTGGCGGGGCGTGCTCCCAGATCCATCGCCGCCTCCTCGATCGATTCATCCAGACTGACCAGCCTCGACTGCACGATCACCGCGACGAAGGCCATCGTGAAGGTCACGTGGGCGATCGTGATGGTCGTCATCCCGCGACCTTCCGGCCAGCCGATGAACTGTTCGAGCGAGACGAACAGCAGCAGCAGCGACAGGCCGGTGATCACTTCAGGCATCACCAGCGGCGCCGTTATCATGCCGCCGAACAGCGTCCGCCCCTTGAAGCGTCCGAAGCGGGCCATCGCCATGCCGGCCATGGTCCCCAGGATGACCGAGACAGTAGCGCTAAGCGCCGCGATGCGCAGCGACAGCCAGGCCGCCGACAGCATCTGCTGGTTATGCAGAAGCCCGACATACCATTTCGTGGACCAGCCGCCCCAAATCGTGACCAGACGGCTTTCGTTGAAGGAATAGATGATCAGCAGGATGATCGGCACGTAGAGAAAGGCGTAGCCGAACGCCAGCATGGTCAGCACGAAGCCGGAACGGCGCATCATTGCTTTGCGGCCTCCTGTTGCTTTTCCTGGAAGTACTGGAACAGCATGATCGGCACGACCAGGAACAGCAGCAGCGCTATCGCCACCGCCGATGCCACCGGCCAGTCGCGGTTGGAGAAGAACTCGTTCCACAGCACGGCGCCGATCATCAGCGTGTTCGGCCCGCCCAGCAGCGACGGAATGACGAACTCTCCCACCGCCGGGATGAACACCAGCAGCGAACCGGCGACGATGCCGGGCATCGACAGCGGCAGGGTGACGGCCAGGAACGCCTTGACCGGTTGGGCGCCAAGGTCGGCCGCCGCTTCCAGCAAGGTGTCGTCCAGCTTCTCCAGCGTGGCGTAGAGCGGCAGGATCATGAAGGGCAGATAGGAATAGACGATGCCGATATAGATCGAGACGTCGGTGTAGAGGATCTGGAGCGGCGTATCGATAATCCCCAGCCAGATCAGGAAGTTGTTGAGCAGGCCTTCGGGCTTCAGGATGCCGATCCAGGCATAGACCCGGATCAGGAACGAGGTCCAGAACGGCAGGATGATCAACATCAGCAGCGGACCGCGCCACGAGTTCGGGGCCTTGGCGATGCCATAGGCCATGGGATAGCCCAGCAGCAGGCACAGCACGGTCGAGACGAAGGCGATCTTCAGCGAATTGAGATAGGCCACCGCATAGAGGCTGTCGGTCAGCAGGAACATGAAGCTGGCGAAGTTCAGCTTGATCGTCAGCATCCCTCCCTCCGCCCAGTCCAGCAGTGCTGTATAGGGCGGGATCGCGATATCGGCCTCGGCGAAGCTGATCTTCAGGACGATCGCGAAGGGGATCAGGAAGAACAGCAGCAGCCAGACATAGGGCACCATGACCACCAGCCCGCGCCCGGACAGGCCGAGCCGGCTCAACAACCTACGGCTGGAACTTGTATTCAGGCTCGAAGCGGGCTGGCTCATTGAGTCAGGACCACGCCGGCGAAGGGTTGCCAGGAGACATGGACGCGGTCCTCCCAGGTGATCGGCATCTCGGTCAGCCGGTTGAAGTTCGGCTGGGTGATGCGGACCATCTTACCGGAGTCCAGTTCGATCAGGTAGATCGACAGGTTGCCCAGATAGGCGATCTCGCGGACCGTACCGCGAGTCACGTTGCGGCCGCTTTCGACCGGCGGCGCTTCGCGGGATATCGACATCTTCTCCGGCCGGACGGCGACCGAAACCGGCGTGCCCAGGGGAACCGGGACGCCGTGGTTGATGTAGAG
>DASQKT010000484.1:0-11175 GCA_035630415.1 Skermanella sp. | reverse complement strand
GCCGCTTCCGTCCGGTCGAGCCTGGAGACGACCCACGACGTCAGGAACGCCAGCGGCACGGAGAAGAGCGCCGGATTGTCGTAGGGGAACGGTGTGGTCCCAAGCTTGAGGGTCACGGTCCAGACGCTGGGGCCGAGAGCCACCAGGATCAAGGCGCTCGACAACCCGATCAGGGACCCGGCGACGGCGCCCCGCGTCGTCAGGCCTTTCCAAGCGACCGACAGGAAGATGATCGGGAAGTTGGCGCTGGCCGCGATGGCGAAGACCAGACCGACCATGAAGGCGATGTTCTGGTTCTCGAACAGGATGCCGAGACCCATGGCGACGACGCTGATCGCGATGGCGGCGAGCTTGGAAACGCGGACTTCCTGAGTTTCGCAGACGCGGCCCCGGCGGAGGACGCGGGCATAAAGGTCGTGGCTGGCGGCCGAGGCTCCGGCGATGGTCAGGCCCGACACGACGGCCAGGATGGTGGCAAAGGCAACCGCAGAGATGAAGCCGAGCAGGACCGAGCCGCCGAGCGCATTGGCCAGATGCAGGGCCACCATGTTCGTCCCGCCGATCAGGTTGCCGGCAGCATCCTTGAAGGACGGATCTCCCAGCACGAGGGCGATGGCGCCGAAGCCGATCACGAACAGCAGCGTATAGAAGACGGTGATGAAGCCGGTCGCGACCAGGACCGACATGCGGGCCTGCCGGGCGTCGGCGACGGTGAAGAAGCGCATCAGGATATGCGGCAGACCGGCGGTGCCGAAGATCAGGGCGACACCCAGCGACATGGCGGAGATGGGGTCCTTGACCAGCCCGCCCGGCGCCATGATCGCAACGCTCTTGGGATGAAGGGCGATGGCCTGGGTGAACAGCGCTTCCAGGCTGAAGCCGAAGCGGCTGAGGATCAGCACCGACATCAGTGCGGCACCGGAAAGCAGCAGGACCGCCTTGATGATCTGGACCCAGGTGGTGGCCAGCATACCACCGAAGGTCACGTAGAGCATCATCAGGATGCCGACCATCCCGACCGCTACGTAATAGGGCAGCCCGAACAGCAGCTCGATCAGCTTTCCGGCGCCGACCAACTGCGCGATCAGGTAGAACAGGACGATGACCAGCGTATTGATACCGGCGACCGTCCGGATCGGAACCTCCGACAGGCGATAGGCCGCGACATCGGCGAAGGTATAGCGTCCGAGGTTACGAAGCGGTTCGGCGATCAGGAACAGGATCATCGGAAACCCGACCAGGAAGCCGATGGCGTAGATCATGCCGTCGTAGCCCGACGTGTAGACCAGGGCGGTGACGCCGAGGAAAGTGGCGGCCGAGGTGTAGTCGCCGGCGATCGCCAGCCCGTTCTTGAAGCCGCTCAAGCCCCCGCCGGCGGCGTAGTAGTCGCTGGCCGTCCGGGTGCCGCGCCGGGCCGCCCAGAAGGTGATGCCGAGTGTGACCGCCACGAAGGCGAGGAACATGGAGATGGCGATCGGATTGAGGCTCTGGCGCGTCGTCGGTCCGGTCAGGGCATCGGCCCAGGCTGGGCCTGCGGCCAGAGCGACACCCAGGACGGCGAAAACCGCTGCCGGGAAACGGGAGGAAACGGGAAACGCACCGGTCATCGCAGATCCTCCTGAAGGCGCCGGCTCAGCTCGTCGAGGCGGCTGTTGGCGAAAGCGACATAGATGGCGGTAAGGACGAAGCCGAAGCCGAGCAGGCCGACGCCCAGCACGAGCCCCCAGGTAATGACGGTTCCGTCATGAAGCGGAACGCCCAACGCCGACGGCCTGAACGCGACCGTGAGGATGTAGCTGAAGTAGGTTACCGCCAGGATCGTGGCGAGCGCCGTTCCGAGACGGGACCTCTCCTGCGCCAGCTGCCGAAAGATGGGATGCGAAACCACTTGATCGAGCTTTGACATGCTCTTTCCTCCCTTGTTTCCGATGTTTCGTATTGTTCGATCAGGCCATGATTCCGGTGGCACAGGCGGTTTCCGCCATCACCGCTTCCGGACGGCGGTGACGCTCCGCCATCGCGCGTTCCTCGGCGTCGAGGATCTGGGCCTGCATGTAGGCGCCGAGCTGACGGGCGCGGCGGATCACGGCGGAGCCGAACGCCAGCCGTTTCGCTTCGAAAGCGGCAAGAGCATGCGAGAGATCGCCGGGATGGTCGATGATCGCCTGGACCAGCGCGTCGGCGTCGCCGGCGGCCTTGGTGACGCCCATGCCGACATGGGGCCGTGCGACGAAGGCGGCGTCGCCGATGATGACGGACCGCCGGCCCAGCACCATGCGCGGGGATTCGAGATCCTGAATCGCCTGGATGAAGGGCTGGGCCGTCCTGTTCACCACCTCGGCGAACTGGGGCGACAGCAGGTTCCGCGCGTCGCGGCGGAGTGCTGCGGTGACCTCGGGCCGTATCCTGTTGGGCGGGATCGACAGGGGCTGCGATACGCCGTCGATGTCGGTCAGCAGGTCGCGCAGGACACCGCCGGCCTCGGCCGGACGGTACCAGACGAAGTTGAACCGGCGGCGGCCGCGCTCCATCGCTTCGTCAAGGCCGGCCACGGGGTAGCCCAGCATCTGTTCGCCATCCGGAAGTGAAAAGGCAAAGTGGTCGCCGAGCGCGTCCTGAGTGTCAGGCGACAGTTCCGCCTCGTCCACCAGACCGCGCCACGCGATATAGCCGACATAGGACGGCTGCACGTCGGGAGCGAACCGGGAGCGGACGGTCGAGAAGATGCCGTCGGCGCCGATCAGCAGATCGCCCACTTCGGACGTGCCGTCGCTGAAATGGGCCGTGACCGAGGTGTCGGTTTCCTCGATGCGGTCGAGGTTCCGGCCCTGGTGGTAGCAGGCGTCGGGCAATCCGGCGCGGAGCAGACCGTAGAGGTGACCCCAGGAGGTCAGGATTTGCCGGAACGGCAGTTCGCCGACGATCGAGCCGTCCCGGCCGAAGACGCGCCGGCCCGCGACCGAGACGCCGACCTGCGCCGCTTGGCTGTCGATGCCGGCGCGCTTCAGCACGTCGAACAGTTCCGAATGAGTCACGATGCCGGCGCCCCGGCCGGACAGCTCGGCGCCGACCCGCTCGAAGACGTCGGCCTTCCAGCCGGCGCGGCGGAGCAGGAGTGCGGCGAAAAGGCCGGCCATGGAGCCGCCGACGATGATGGCTCTCGGCTGCCTAACGGGTCTCGATTCCAGGCCGGGTCGTGACTGGGGAGTGCTCAAGCGGGTCGTCGACATGGTGCGTCCTCCGTTTGGGTCCGCCGCCGGTGGTCGGCGGGCGGACCGATCCTGCGCGTTCCGGAGGGGGAAGAACGGCGTCCGCTTCGACGCTGCCAAAAACAACCCACGATCCCCGGCGCAATGTTTATCGTTCGATAAACAAACAATGCGCCCAGCCAACGGATCGTGTCAACAATAATTTATCAGTTGATAAATTCAGCCGGCCCGACGCGCTTGGCCGGCGCTTTCCCGGTGGATCAGGTCTCCGACCGCCGCCGGCATGCCGCGCAGAAACGCCCGCACGCGAAGCGCCAGATCGGCGTCGAGATCGTCCGGGACGGGCATGCCGTAGATGAACTGGCGGACGCCCAGGTAGAAGATCGCGGCATGAAGGCCCCAGATCAGTTCGGCCTCCTCGTTCAGAACAGGGCCTTCAACCGGGAGGCCGCTGTCCAGCCGGATCTCGCGGGCGATCAGGTTGAAGGCGGAGGACCTGAGAAACGCCAGATAGCGGGCGTTGAAATCCAGCCCCTTCAATCCGGCGAACATGAACAGGCGGACCCATTCGTAATTGAGGATGACCTTGGCGTAGCCCTGGTAGAAGCGGACCAGCCGGTCCTCCAGCGGCACCGACCGATCCCGGAGCTGGGTTTCCCACTCCTTGTTCCAGCGGTTGACGTAGACTTCCTCGTAGACCCGGTCGAGCAGGGCTTCCTTGCTCGGGAAGTAGCGGTAGAGCAATGGCTGGGTGATGCCGAGGCGCGCCGCCAACTCCCTGGTCGAGCCGTCGAAGCCGAATTCGGCGAAGAAGGCCACGGCGCCCCGGACGATTTCCAGCTCCCGTTCCTTGGGTTCCAGCCGGCGCTTGTCGGCTGTTCTGGCTGTTGGGATGCGAGACATGGACAGACCTCTTTTATCATTCGATAAACAGTCTATCACGCAAGACGCGGGAAGGGCAGCGCGGGAAGGCCAAGGTCAGGTTTACGGCCGCTGAAGCAGGGTGCCCGCCGTGCGGAGAACCGCTCGTGTGATGTCGCCCAGGCGACTGCTTGCGATGCGGCTGCGCTGCCAGAACAGCGGTACGTCGAGTGGCTGATCCGGAATCAAGGCGACCAGCCGGCCGTTGCGCAAATGCCCGGCAATCAGCATCTCGGGATTCATTCCCCATCCGAGGCCGACCAAAGCTGCATCGATGAACGTCTGGGGCGAGGGTAGCCAATGGGTGGCCGATGGGATTTCCGTTCCGAAAGCCTGCCGTGTCCATTGCGCCTGAAGCCGATCCTTGCTGTTGAAGGTCAGGCGCGGCGCACGCGCAATGGAACCATCGTCCACCCCGTCGGCGAAGTGCCGGCGGACGAACTCCGGACTGGCGGTCGCAATGTAGCGCAGCGCGCCCAGCGGCGTGCTGTCACAGCCCTGTACGGGCTTCGCGCTGGACGTCACGGCTGCCAGGACCTCACCTCGGCGCAGCCAGTCGGCGCTGTGCTCCTGGTCGTCGATGACGAGGTCGAACAGGCAGTCCTGCGTTTGGGCCATGGCGTTGACGAACCACGTGGCGAGGCTGTCGGCATTTACCGCGATGCGTACCGTCACCTGCGGCCCCGCCTGCTGGATGCCTGGAAGCTCATGACGCAGCTCGCTTTCCAGCAGCGCCACCTGTTCGACGTGCTGGCACAAACGCTGCCCCCCTGGCGTGCCAGTGCAGGGGGTGCCCCGCACCACCAGGATCGTCCCCAGCTTCTCTTCCAAAAGCTTGACGCGCTGTGACACGGCCGAGGGGGTGACGTGAAGCTGCTGCGCAGCCCGTTCGAAGCTGCCGGTACGGATGACGGCTGCCAAGGCGGACAGCAGAGCATAATCCAGCATGAATCAGCATTCCTTAATTCAAGTAAGTATCTTTAAGGATGCTAACGTCATCCGCCGTGCTAGTGAAGCCGCCTTTCGCAAACGAGGTGGCTCGCCATGCTATCTGCTTTCTTCCCCGGCCTCCTGTTGGGTCTCAGCCTGATTGTCGCCATCGGTGCACAGAATGCCTTCGTACTCCGTCAAGGATTGCGCGGCGAGCACGTCCTGGCGGTTTGTCTGACCTGCGCGGTGTCTGATGCCTTGCTGATCCTGGCGGGCGTCGGCGGCTTCGCCCAAGCCAGCAGCTGGGTGCCCTGGCTTGAAACGGCGACACGATACGCCGGTGCGGCCTTCCTGTTCGTCTACGGCCTGCGCAGTTTCCGGGCTGCGGTCCGGTCAGGGAACGCACTGACGCCGGCAGACACTGTTCCCGTCAGTCTCGGCGCGACGCTGGCGACGTGTCTCGCGCTGACGTGGCTGAATCCGCATGTCTACCTGGATACGGTGGTGCTGGTCGGTTCCGTGTCCATGCAGTTCGCGGCGAACAAGGGGCTTTTCGCGCTCGGAGCGATGACGGCCTCTTTCATCTTCTTCTTTTCACTGGGCTATGGTGCAAGCCTGTTGCGGCCGGTCTTCGCCCGGCCGGGTGCATGGCGGGTGCTGGAGCTGGGCATCGGCATCGTCATGTGCACGATCTCCGTGGCGCTGGTAGCCTGACACGGTTCACCCGGAGGATCGCCGCTTGCGGAACTCGGGGACCGGCAGTCCGCCCCACCCCCAGTTCTCCAGCTCGACCTCCTCGATCACGACGAAAGTGGAGTCGAGCGGCTTGTGCAGCACGTCGAGCAGAAGCTGGCTTACGCCTGCGATGAGCTTCGCCTTCTCATCGGCCGTTACGGAAGAGCGGCCGGGACCGGACCCTTCCCGCGTGACCTGGATGGTGACGATCGGCATGATGACCTCCCTGCAATCTGTCTCGATAACGGGCCTCAGTGCCCGGCGCTCTGGCCGCCGTCGACGTGCAGGATCTCGCCGGTTACGAAAGCGGCGGACTCCAGGAACATCACGGCCTCCGTGATGTCCTTGATCTCACCCATGTGCCCCATCGGGTGGAGTGCCGACAGGAACTCATGGGTTTCCGCCGGGTGCATCGGGGTCCTGATGATGCCTGGGGAGACGGCGTTCACGCGGATGCCTTTCGTGGCATATTCGATCGCCAGCGCCTTGGTGGCGGAGTTGATGCCGCCCTTGGTGAGGTTGGCGAGCACGGACGGCACGCTGCCGACCGCATGATCGACAAGGCTCGTGGTGATGCTGACGATGTGGCCGGACTGCTGTTTCAGCATCTCCGCCGCGACCCGCTGCGTGATGTGGAAGAAGCCGGCGAGATTGGTCGCGATCTTGGCGTCGAAGTCTTCGGCCGTATAGTCGGTGAAGGGCTTGGAGATGAAGATGCCGGCATTGTTGACCAGCGTGTCGATCCGCCCGAACCGCGAGATCGCTTGCCCAACCACGGCTTCGGCGGTCGCCGGATCGCCGACGTCGCCACGGACCGCCACGATGTCCCGATCGCCGGTCTGCTCGATCGAGCGGGATGTCGCCACGACCCGGTAGTTGCGATCCCGGAACGCCTTGACCAGGGCGGCGCCGATGCCTTGCGATGCGCCGGTGACGATGGCTACTTTCTGTTCGCTGCTCATGATTGATCCTCGATGAATTCCCCAGCCTGCGGGATTGCGGCTGTCAGTCCGTCTGGGCTGATGAGGATCAATCTGGGGTATTTGACGGGATGGCTGAATTGCCGACGTCCGGCAGACATCCTTCCCGCAGCCGGAAGAATGAGGGAGCCGGTCAGGATTTCAGCGCGACGGCCTCGGTCGACAGCCTTGCGAACGCGGCGCGCAGGCGGGGGACCGCGAAGTCCACGAAGGCGCGCACCTTGGGAACCGACATGCGCCCCTGCGGCACGAGAAGGCTGACCGGCATGGCCGGAGGTTCCGCATGCCGCAGCACGAGCTGCAACGACCCGTCATGGACGCGCTCGGCCACGTGGTAGGTGTAGAGCCGGGTCACGCCGAGCCCGCCGACCGCAGCGCCAAGCGCCGCGCGGACGCTGTTGACGACCAGCCGTGGCTTGAACTGGACGGACCGGGCGATGGAACTCCCCGCTGCCGGCGGAAAGACCCAGGCATCCCGCCCGAAATGCGTGGTGGTCACGATCCGATGCTTCGCCAGATCGCCGGGCTCGTCGATGCGGGGGTGCAGGGCGAGATAGTGCGGAGATGCGACGACCACGCGCCTGATATCGCCGCCGACCCGAACGGCCACCATGGAGGAATCCGGCAGTTCCGCGACGCGCAGGGCGACGTCGATCCCTTCCTCGACCAGATTGGCGTTGCGGTCGAGCAGGACGAGGTTGACCGACACAGCCGGAAAGGCTTCGAGATAGGCATCGATGATGGGACGCAGGATTTCCTCGCCGCTGATCGGGGGCGCCGTCACGGTCAACGTACCCCGTGGAGCGGCCTGCTCGCCGGCCGCCACCATCTCGGCTTCCTTCAGATCGACGAGGACACGGCGGCACGCGGCCGCATACCGCTCGCCGATCTCGCTCAGCTTGATCGTGCGGGTGGTGCGGTGAAGCAGCGGAGCGCCGACCTGCTGCTCGAGGAACGCGATGGCCCTGCTGACCGCAGCGGGCGACCGCCCAAGCTGCCGCCCTGCCCCGGCGAGACTTCCCTCATCCAGGGCGGCGATGAACACCCTCATTGCATCGATGCGGTCCATGCAGCGTCCGAAGCTTCGCCGAACGCCTGAAAATCGCTCAGGCGCCGACTATGTTCAAGTTCGGTTCGTTCAAGTTCGGTTCACAGCGATAGTAGCCTCAACGAACACCCGCCGGGAGAGCCGATATGCCACCTCGGCTTGCTAACCGGCCATACAGGCGCCGATGCGCAACTCGGAAGGAAGCCGGGTTAAAAGGCGGACCGGTAAACGCCGGAAAGGTCGGCTCCATTGCGAGTATAGGCCTGCTCGAACCGGCAGGACCTGTCGACATCCATGACAAGGGAGCCAGGCTGATCGGTCAGGTGCATCCATGCGGTATAGCCGAGCAGCCGGCTTTCACCGGACAAACGCTGGGTGTAGAACAGGTCCCGCACCGATTGCGGCGGCACATGATAGGCATCGAGCACGGACGCGACCGTGGCGGTGCAGGGATGATCGTTCAGCCTAGTGATCGTTGAAACCGTCACTTGGCTGGGCGCTTCAAGCTTGGGGGGAAGCGGCGCACAGGCCGGCAAGACGACTGCGGCCAGCAGAGCTGATAAGGGCGTCCATGTGCTGAAAGGACTGCGAAGACCCGTCATGTATATCTCCTGGATACTGTAATGCGCGAAGTCACCGGGAGTTGCGTGACTTCTCGCGTCGATATTATCCGATCACACATCGGTTCGGCGGCCGCAGTCGCGCAAGATGGCTTGGGCAAGATGCCTTTGATGGTGATGTACCGTTTTTCGAGCCTGTGCGAACTCGTCTCCATTTCGCTTGCAGCGCGGTCACGTCCTCCGGAACTGCCGTCCCGCGAGGACAAGGCCGGACCGGAAGATGATTGCCGTGCCGATGCCGAAAATCGCGTGAAGTGCGACGTGGAGCGGTACCATCGCGAGATGGAAGCCTCCGCCGACGCCGACACCCTTCAGCGGCAGCACGACGAACCAGTACACGGCCAGCGGGGCGATGCCGAAGGCGAGTCCGCCCGGCCACCACCCGAAAAGAGTCGTCAGCCGCCGCTCGAGCAAGGCATAGGCGAGACCCCAAAGTCCGGCCCAGAACGCGAGGTTGAGGCTCGCCGGCACGCCGAGGGGCGGCACTGGCATGAGGCTCCAGGGCAACGCCGGTGCCAGATGCGCGACGTAGAGGGTACCGAGGAGCGCGTCCTGGAAGATCAGGTGCGAGAGGGACCCGGCAAGGAAGCCGAGGAAGAGGCGCGTCGATGTCGTGGACATGCGGAAGTCCTTATCTGCGATGAGCCGATATAAAATCGTAACCGATTAGATCGTGTACGATTGATATTTGCATCGGATAGCCGAAGATGTCAATCTTGCGATTTAATCGCATACGATTTATATGGGTCGCGAGACATCAATTAACCGTGATTGCGCGAGGTTGCCGATGAATCCGCCTGACCCGACCGGCCCAGTCAACCCCAAGCTCGCCGACTTCCTGTGTTTTGCGGTCTACTCGGCCAATCTCGCATATGGCAGGGCTTACAAGCCGATCCTTGAGAAGCTTGGACTCACCTATACGCAGTACATTGCGATCGTGGCGCTGTGGGAGGAGGATAATCTGACGGTCAGCGCCCTTGGCGCGAAGCTGTTCCTGGAATCGAACACGCTTACGCCCATTCTCAAGAAGCTGGAGACTGCGGGATACCTGACCAGGCGGCGGAATCCCGAAGATGAGCGTCAGGTTCGGGTAAGCCTTACCGAAGCCGGCCGCCGCCTGCGCGAGAAGGGCCTGAACATGACGCTCGTCAAGCAAACCGGCCTGCCGGTCGAGGAGTTCTCAAGACTTCAAAGAGAGGTGTCGATCCTCCGGGACAATCTCATCAAGGCGGCGGATGGCGCTTGACCATCGGGATCGTCCACCGTGGGAGCAGCGGCCACTCCGCAATCGACGACGCTCCGCAGGGCCGCAATCCCATAGCATGAGCCGCAGCAATTTCTTGCTGCACTGCAACATTCGGTGATACTGTCCGGTCTGTTCAAGAGAGGGAGGGTTTCAACCCGATCTGAGGCTCATCATCGGAGATGATCCATCGAATGAAAACCGATCGCGATACCCTGTGCGCCCTGTTGTATCGGCTTGCCGATCTGGTGGAATTGGCTAAACGCCTCCCGCCGGAAGACAGGCCTGCCTTGGAGCGCATGATCGCCCAGGTTCGTCAGGCGGTCTGCGAGGCGCGCCGGATCGAGACCAGGAAAAGAACGCGACTGACGACGAACCGGTCCATCATGTTACGGATACTGGACAAGGGAGCTAATCCGAAGCCGGAGTTACGCGGTGGCGGAGACGACGCTTCCCCTCAGCGGCAGCTGCCGCGTCGACCATGACATGCCGGGCGACGCCTGAGTTCGGGCCGGTGCCGGATCGGGAATGGATATCGTCCGGGATTTCCAGATCGGCCGGGCCTTCTTTCAGGGAGTGACAGCATCCTTGCCTGACAGAGGCTTCGTCGCTCGACGACGAAGGTGACATGAGTCCGCCGCCGCGTTCTCTCGTCCGCGATCCGGCCTCTCAAGAAATGGGGTCTTCGGTAAACCCGGTGCGGTTTACTATTCGCCGTGCGGCACCGGATCGGGCCGTGACGCATCGCCAGCGCCGACGCGAGCGTCCCAGCCCATCATGGCGACCTGGGCCACATCCTCCAGTTCGGCGCGGCTCGCGCCGTCCCGAGCCAGGATCGACATGCCGCTCTGGACGGTTTGCACGAAGCGAGCCAGTGCGTGGAGATCGACCGACGCCGGAACTTCGCCATCCACGACGGCCTGCTCCAGGCGTGCTTGTATACGTTTCAGCCCGACAGCACGCGCCGATCGCAGCATTTGGCCGAGTTGCTCATGACCTTCGCTGCCGACCGACGAAAGTGCAATCATACACCCATTGGGAATATCGGCGGGAATATCGGCGCGGCATCCGCTCATGACTGCGGCCGAGTCCAGCAGCAGCGACATCATCGCTTCGCGTGCCGTGGCAGCAGAGTGGAAATTGCTCCAGAAGAGCGGTTCGTAGCAGTCGCCATAGTGTTGGAGCGCCTCGGCATAAAGCGCCTCCTTCGAACCGAATGCCGCGTAGAGGCTGGGCGACCCGATCCCCATCGCTTTCGTCAGGTCGGAAATCGAGGCCGCTTCGTACCCTTTGGCCCAGAACACGCGGGTCGCCTGCGCGAGAGCGGCCTCACGATCGAACTCGCGCGGTCGCCCACGGCTGCGTGCGGCCCTTATCGGTTCAGCTTGGGTCGGTTCAGCTTGCGCGCTTTGCGGTAATTTCTGCATCGGACGATACATATACCCAGCAGCGTATCGTCGCAATGCAGCAGGTCGGGGCTAGCTCGACC
>DASQKT010000483.1:0-4802 GCA_035630415.1 Skermanella sp. | reverse complement strand
TCGTGCGCCGCCAGCATGATCGCGCGGATCTGTTCCATGTTGTTGATGTTGAAGGCCGGCAGGCCGTAGCCATGTTCGGCGGCGTGGTCCAGCAACTGGCGCATCGAAACGAGGGCCATGGTTTCCTCCGGTGTATTATTGTTACTTGGGTCGCAGGTCTTGAATCTGGGTTCTCAGAGCAGGGCGTGCGCCGCCTTTGCGATACGGTCCGGCGTCAGGTCGAAGAAGCGGTAGAGGGCGTCGGCCGGGGCTGATTCGCCGAAACGGTCGATCCCGATCACCTCGCCGTTGGACCCGACATATTTCCACCAGCCGTCCGTCCGCCCGGCCTCGATCGCGATCCTCGGCGCATCCGTGCCCAGTACGGTTTTGCGGTACGCGGCGTTCTGGCGGTCGAACACCGTCGTGGACGGCATCGACACCACCCGCGCATGGACCCCCTCACCGGCGAGCAGGTCGCGCGCGGCAACGGCGAGCGGCACTTCGGAGCCGGTGGCGATCAGCACGATATCCGGCGAACCTCCGTCGGGCTCCGACAGGACGTAGCCGCCGCGCGCCGCTTCCGTTGCCCTGCCTTCGCCGCCGTCCTGCGGTGGAAGATTCTGGCGCGACAGCAGCAGGCTGGTCGGGCCGTTGCGCCGCTCGACGGCGGCCCGCCATGCCACCGCGGTCTCCAGCGCGTCGCAGGGCCGCCAGACATCCATACCAGGGATCAGGCGAAGCGAGGCCGCGTGCTCGATCGGCTGGTGGGTCGGACCGTCCTCACCCAGGCCGATGCTGTCATGGGTGAAGACCTGGATCGTGCCGAGCCCCATCAGCGCCGACAGGCGAAGCGCGTTCCTCGAATAGTCGGAGAACACCAGGAAGGTGCCGCCGAACGGGATGAACCCGCCATGGAGCGCTATGCCGTTGACGATGGCGGTCATGCCGAACTCACGCACGCCGTAATGGATGTAGTTGCCGCCTCCCGTTCCCGCCACCGAGCGGCAGGCCGGCCAGTTGGTCAGGTTGGAACCGGTCAGATCGGCGGAGCCCCCCAGCAGTTCGGGCAGCAGCGGGGCCAGCGCCTCGATAGCCAGTTGCGAGGCCTTGCGCGTCGCGACCGTCTTGGCCGCCTTCACCGTGTCGGCGATAAAGGCGTCGGCGCGCTCGGCGAAGTCCGTCGGCAGCTTGCCGGCGATCCGGCGCTGGAACTCGGATGCCAACTCGGGATGCGCGGCGGCATAGGCGCCGAACCGCTCCTGCCACTCCCCCTGAACCTCCGCACCACGCGGACGCGCGTCCCAAGCCGCCCTGATCTCGTCCGGCACCTCGAAGGCGGGGTAGGGCCAGTTCAGCGCGGTCCGGGTTGCGGCTGTTTCGTCAGCACCCAGGGGAGCGCCATGGACATCATGCGTCCCCGCCATCTTCGGCGCACCCCAGCCGATCACCGTCTTGCAGCAGACCAGCGTCGGCTTGCCCGTCGGCGTCAGCGCCTCGGCGATGGCGGCGTCCAGCGCCGCAGCGTCGTGGCCATCGACGTCGCGGATCACCCGCCAGCCATAGGCTTCGAACCGCTTCGGCGTATCGTCGGTGAACCAGCCCTGGACATGGCCGTCGATCGAAATGCCGTTGTCGTCGTAGAACGCCACCAGCTTTTCCAGCCCCAGGGTCCCGGCCAGCGAGCAGGCTTCGTGGGAAATGCCTTCCATCAGGCAGCCGTCGCCGACGAAGACGAAGGTGCGGTGATCGACGATCGTGTGTCCTGGCCGGTTGAACTCGTCGCCTAGCAACCGTTCCGCCAGCGCCATGCCGACGGCGTTGGAAATGCCCTGGCCGAGCGGCCCGGTCGTCGTCTCCACGCCCGGCGTGATGCCCCATTCCGGATGGCCGGGGGTGCGGGAGTGAAGCTGGCGGAAGTTCTTCAACTCATCCAGCGGCAGGTCGTAGCCGGTCAGGTGAAGCAGCCCGTAGAGCAGCATCGATCCATGTCCGTTGGACAGCACGAAGCGGTCGCGGTCGGGCCAGTGCGGGTCGGCGGGGTTGTGGCGCAGGTGGCGGTTCCACAGCGCCTCGGCGATGTCTGCCATGCCCATCGGCATGCCGGGATGGCCTGACTTGGCCTTGTTGACGGCATCGACGGACAGCATGCGCAGTGCATTGGCAAGCGTGCGGCGGTCGGTAGGCGTCTTCACAGGGTTGTCGGGAGCCAGAATATCCATCATCGTATTTCCTCCCATCGCGTTTTTTTTCAAGGGCTCATCTCTTCGTTCAGTGAGCCTTTTTCTTGCGGTCCATCAGTTGCCAGATTAGCGGCGTGATGATGAGCTGCATGGCAAGCGCCATCTTGCCGCCGGGGCAGACGATGGTGTTGGGACGCGACATGAAGCTGTCCTTCAGCATCGACAGCAGGTACGGAAAGTCGATGCCGCGCGGGTTGCGGAAGCGGATGATCAGCATGCTCTCATCGGCGCTCGGGATATCGCGGGCGATGAAGGGGTTGGACGTGTCCACTGTCGGAACCCGCTGGAAATTGATGTCGGTCAGCGAGAACTGCGGGACGATGTAGTTCACGTAGTCCGGCATCCGGCGCAGGATGGTATCGACGATCGCTTCCTGGCTGTGGCCGCGTGATATCCTGTCGCGGTGAAGCTTCTGTATCCATTCCAGGTTGATGATCGGAACGACGCCTATCAGCAAATCGGCATGGCGGGCGGCATCGACGTTGCCGGTCTTCACCGCACCGTGCAGCCCTTCGTAGAACAGCAGGTCGGTCGGCTCCGGCAGGGGCTCCCATGGCGTGAAGGTGCCGGGCTCCTGCTGGTAGGGTGCTGCTTCCTCCGCGTTGTGGAGGTATTTACGGGTCGTGCCGGTCCCCGTCTCGCCATAGTGCTGGAAGAGCGATTCGATCTCCTCGAACAGGTTGGCGTCGGGGCCGAAATGGCTGAAGCTCGCCAACCCTTGCTGCTGAGCCTCCGCCAGCCGGGTTCGCATCTCGGCGCGGTCGTAGCGGTGATAGGCGTCGCCTTCGATGATCGCGGCCGATATCTGCTCGCGCCGGAAGATCTGCTGGAAGGTGTGGCGGACGGTCGTGGTGCCGGCGCCGGACGATCCGGTGATGGCGACGATGGGATGCTTGACGGACATGGATCACACTCCTCCATGCGCGCCGGCCGGGACCCGGAACAGCGAGCGGGTGTTGAAAAGCGGCGCTTCGAAGACCTTGTCCTCGCCCTTGTCGTAGGCCTCGTGGTAGCGGACGATCCGCTCGACCTCCGACTTCGAGCCCAGGATCAGCGGCACGCGCTGGTGAAGCTTCTCCGGCACGAGGTCCAGGATGCGCTGGCGTCCGGTGGATGCGACCCCGCCCGCCTGCTCCAGTATCATCGCCATCGGGTTGGCCTCGTACAGCAGGCGCAGGCGCCCGGCGCGCGAGGTATCGCGGGTATCCCACGGATACATGAAGACGCCGCCCCGGATCAGGATGCGATAGACCTCCGCCACCAGCGAGGCGATCCAGCGCATGTTGAAGTCCTTGCCGCGCGGTCCCGTGCTGCCCCGGATGCATTCATCGACGTAGCGCTGGACAGGAGGCTCCCAGAACCGCTCGTTGGAGACGTTGACGGCGAACTCGCCGCATTCCTCCGGCACCTTCATATTGCAATGGGTCAGGATGAAGTTGCCGATCTCGGGGTCGAGCGTGAAGCCGTTGACGCCGTCGCCCAGCGTCAGCACGATCATCGACGTCGGGCCGTAGAGCGCGAAGCCGGCGGCAACCTGCTCCGTCCCCGGCTTCAGGAAGTCCGCTTCGACCGGGTCGCCGTCGCCTTCAGGCGCCCGCAGGATCGAGAAGATGGTGCCGACCGTCACGTTGACGTCGATGTTGGACGATCCGTCCAGCGGGTCGAACGACAGCAGGTAACGGCCCTTCCGGTGCGGCGGCGGGATCACGAAGACCTCGGGCAGTTCCTCTGATGCCATGCCGGCGACCTGGCCGCCCCAGGTGCAGGTGTCGAGCACGATCTCGTTGGCGGCGAGGTCGAGCGGCTTCTGCACCTCGTCATGGACGTTGGTGCCGGTTTCCGTCTGGTGCTGCTGGAGCGAGCCGCGCGAGACCATGACCGAGATCAGCTTGCAGGCGGTCTGCACATCGTTCAGCAGGGCAGTCAGTTCGGTATCCGGGCCTCCGCGTCGGCGCTGGTCCTCGATGATGAACTTCGCGAACGTCATGCTGCGATGCGGCATTGGTCCTCTCCCTAGTCCTCGTTGTTATTCTTTATTGTTTGCTTTTCTATGTAACGTTTTTTTTGGCTACTGGGCATTCTCTACTGGGCAAAGACGCGGCTGGCGCGGATATCGGCTTCCTCGATGGTCTGGAGCATATCGGCGTTCAGCACGCCGCCCTGGGCGAACAACCGGTTCGCCTGACGCAGCCGGGCACGGTCCAGGGCGTTGCGGATCGACCGGGCATTGGCGAAGCGCGGCTGGTCCATCCGCAGGTCGATGTATTCCTGCATCGCCTGACGCGCCCCAATCGACAGCCGGTAGTGCAGACCCGAGACCATGGTGTCGGCGATGTTCAGCAGCTCGTCGGACCGGAAATCCGGGAAATCGACATGGTGCGCGATGCGCGATCCCATGCCCGGATTACTGGAGAAGAAGGTTTCCAGCCGGTCCTTGTAGCCTGCCAGGATGACGACCAGATCGGCGCGATGGTCCTCCATGACCTGAAGCAGGATCTCGATCGCCTCCTGTCCGTAGTCGCGCTCGTTCTCCGGCCGGTAGAGATAGTAGGCCTCGTCGATGAACAGTACGCCGCCCAT
>DASQKT010000482.1:0-7959 GCA_035630415.1 Skermanella sp. | reverse complement strand
GCGAAGTTGACGACTTGGCTTGCCTTGTAGATCAGCACGAACGACATGGCCACGACGCCGTAGAGGGCGCCGACGATGATGCCATTGACGACGAGCTGGAACAGCAGGTTCCAGTTCATGGCGAGGTTCCCTCCCAGGCCGCGTTCTTGTTTTTGGTTTTGTTTTTGAATCCGGATGCCGGCGGTTGCGACACTATCGCCACGCGCGGCCATTCGGAGAATTCTATCGTATGGGGTATGGTCCCAGTCGCCGACCGGGAATAGGCCCGGCCGGCTAACTGAGGAGAGAACGGATGCGAAAGCCATCCATCCTCCTGTGGCTCGATCTCAAAGTCTGGCGGATTTGCGTCCGCCTGCTTGTGACCAGGGCCTAGGAGATGCTGGGGGGCGCTGAAGACGTCCCCCGGCAGCTTCCTTCTACCGTAACTGCCCCTAAATTGCAACGCGATCCGTTCGGCGCCGCCCGATTGGGAAAGCCAGCCGCCTTCAATGCTGTGAAGCTTTTCGGCAAGGTTCCGGTCGGCAATATTCCGGTTAATGGTGTGCGACGCTATCGCCTCACACCAATGTTCGGAGAATTCTATCGTATGGGGTATGGTCCGGGTCGCCGGCCGGGAATTGGCCCGACCGGCTAACCGAGGAGCGAATGGATGCGGAAACCATCCATCCTCCTGTGGCTCGATCTCAGAGTCTGGCGGATTTCCATCCGCCTGCTCGTGACCAGGGCCTAGGAGGTGCCGGGGGGCGTTACGAGCGTCCCTCGGCAGCTCCCTTCTACCCCAACTCCCCCGAAATTGCAACGAGCTCGCCATCATGCCGCCCGCTTAGGAAAGGCCGGGGCCGTGTCGCCTGGTGCGAGATCGACCACCTTCAGGACCGTCCGGATGCGCTGTTTCGTGCCATCCTGGTAGGCGATGGTGGTGTCCACGTCGATGCTGGGACGCCCACCGTAGATGGCGTCGATGATGGTGCCATATTTCTCGGCGATCACGCTCCGGCGTACTTTCCGGGTCCGGGTCAGCTCGCCGTCGTCGGCGTCCAGTTCCTTGTAGAGCAGCAGGAATTTCCGGATGCGCTGGGCGTCGGGCAGGGTCTTGTTGACCGTCTCGACCTCGTGCCGGATCATTTCGTAGACCTCGGGGCGGCTCGCCAGATCGGTGTAGGTCGTGAAGGAGATCCGGTTCTTCTCCGCCCATTTCGAGACGATCGGAAAGCGGATGCAGATCATCGCCGCCAGATGTTCGCGCTGGTCGCCCAGGATGACGGCTTCGGCGACATAGGGGCTGAACTTCAGCTTGTTCTCGATGTACTGGGGCGAGAACCGGTCGCCCAGGCTGGTCGTCGCGATGTCCTTGATCCGGTCGATCACGACGAGATGGCCTGATTTGTCGAAATAGCCGGCGTCGCCGGTGTGCATCCAGCCGTCCCGCATGTCGGCGGAAGCGGCTTCGGTTCCGAAATAGCCCGCGAACATGTTGGGGTGGCGGGTCACGATCTCGCCGACGCCGTTGTGGTCGGGGTTGTCGATCTTCACCTCAATCTCGCTGTCGAACGGTTTGCCGACCGTGTCGAAGTTCACGTCTCCCGCCGCGTGGATGGTATAGGCCCCCAGCGTCTCGGTCTGGCCGTAGAGCTGGCGCAGCGGCACGCCCATCGCCATGAAGAAGCGGAACGTCTCGGGACCCAGCGCCGCACCGCCGGTAGCGGCGGAGCGCAGGTTGGTGAAGCCGAGCCGGTCGCGCAACGCCTTGAACAGCAGCAGGTCGGCCAGCCAGGACCGCTTGCCCTTGTCCAGCGCGTCGAGCCCGAGCTTCATGCCGTAGTCGTAGAGGCGGCGCTTGAGCGGCGAAGCGTCCATGATGCGGGCGCGGACATCGGCGGCGATCTGTTCCCAGACACGCGGAGCGAACAGCACGAAAGTCGGCCCGACTTCGCGGAAGTCGCTCATCATCGTTTCGGTTTCCTCGACGAAGTTGACGGTCATCCGGCTCAGCAGCGCCTTGCCCAGCACATAGACCTGCTCCATGATCCAGGGCAGCGGCAGCACCGAGACGTACTCGTCGCGCGGTCCCTTGTGATCCACGCCGAGATAGCTGGCGCAGTGGCGGATGATCCGACCAGCCGGCAGCATCGCCAGCTTCGGATTGGCCGTCGTGCCCGATGTCGTGCACAGGACGGCCACGTCCTCGCCCTTGGTCGCCGCGACCAGTTCGTCGTAGAGAGCGGGGTACTCGGAGGCGACGGCATCGCCGTGATGCATCAGTTCGGTCACGGAGATCAGGCGTGGGTCGGTGTGTTTCCGCATGCCGCGCGGGTCGCTGTAGACGATCAGCTTGACGGTGCCGATGCGGTCGCCCAGCGCCAGCAGCTTGTCGACCTGCTCCTCGTCTTCCGCAAAGACCGCGCGGGCGCCGCTATAGGTGATGAGGAACGCCAACTCCTCGTCCAGGGCGTCGCGGTACATGCCCAGGCTCATGGCGCCGACCGCATGGGCGGCGATCTCGCCGCAGACCCAGTCCGGCCGGTTGTCGCCGATCAGTGCGACCACGGCGCCGCGCCCGATGCCGAAATGGTGGAGCCCCAGGGCGAAGGTCCTGACGCGGGTCTGGTACTCCCGCCAGTTCAGGCTGTGCCAGATGCCCAGGTCCTTGACGCGGAGCGCCACTTCGTCCGGATGGTTGCGGGCGTGGAGCTGAAGCAGCTTCGGGAAGGTGTCGAACTGCGACAGGTCGGGCAGATCGTTGACGGTTCCGGCGTCCATCACGCCACCTTTCCGGCCGGAGCGGTGACGTCGTCTTCGTCGCTCAGCACGTCGTCGGCCTCGCCCAGATAGGCGCGCTTGACATGGGCGTTCGCCAGCACTTCCTCGGGATAGCCCTCGGCGATCTTCCTGCCGAAATCCAGCACCATGATCCGGTGGGAAATATCCATGACCACGCCCATGTCGTGCTCGATCATCACGACGGTCATGCCGTATTCCTCGTTCAGGTCCACGATGTAGCGGGCCATGTCCTCCTTCTCTTCGAGGTTCATGCCGGCCATCGGTTCGTCCAGCAGGATCAGGTCCGGCTTCAGCGCCATGGCGCGCGCCAGTTCGACCCGCTTGCGGAGACCATAGGACAGCGTACCGGCGATCGATTTGCGGACATGCTGGATGTCGAGGAAGTCGATGATCTCCTCGATCTCGCGCCGATGCGCCAGCTCTTCGGTACGCGCGCCGGTAAACCAGTAGAGGGCACCGGTCAGGAAATTGTTCTTCAGGAGGTGGTGGCGGCCGACCATGATGTTGTCGAGCACGGTCATGTGCCCGAACAGCGCCAGATTCTGGAACGTCCGTCCGATGCCGATTTCCGCCCGGTTATTGGGCGTCATGCCCGTCACATCCTGGCCCTTGAAGAAGATCCGCCCTTCGGTCGGGGTGTAGCGGCCGGAAATGCAATTGACCATTGAAGTCTTGCCGGCGCCGTTGGGGCCGATGATTGAGAACAGCTCGCCCTTGTCGATGCTGAAGCTCACATCGGTCAGCGCGCGTACACCGCCGAACCTCAGCGATACATGCCGGGCTTCAAAAATGGGCGTATCGGCCTTCACCGTGCGTCCTCCCTGAACCATTATTATTGGTCATACCATTTGTGCGGTATGTCCCTTGCGCCTCATCGTGCGTGCTCAATCCTTAAATACAAGGCGAATGGGCTGCAACAGGTTTTCGCGATTCAGAAAACAATCGTTTGTAAATTTCCTGTCCGGGCCGGTGCTGCCACGCATAGGGAGGCTTCAAGCATACCGCCATATAGCTTCTGCGGGGTTGGGTAGCCCTGTTGGGAGCGAATCGGCGACCAGACCGTTTCCTGTGCCGGGTTTTATCGAAAGTATAATAATATGACAAAAGTATTATGCAAGTGCGGAAGACGCTGAATTGCACAGTCTATGGTGCGCTGCGGTAAACAGCGTTGTGCAAAAGGTAGAGAAGCGCTCATAAAATTCCCGCTGATATGCGAAACCTTTGAAAATACTTCCTCTTGGTATGACCACTTGCATCATGCGCGTGTTTGCCTACATGCCGATTCTGCGCTACACCACGATACTACAAACAAGGTTTCGGTCACTTCGCGATCCAAACCTCCGCTGGTTGCTGATGCAATGGAGGAGTTCCTGTGACAACGTTCACCGGTCATGACACGCTCAAGACTCGCCGTACCCTCGATGTGGGCGGCAAGTCCTATGATTACTTCAGCCTGAAGGCGGCCGAACAGGCCGGCCTCGGCGATGTCTCCACCTTGCCGTTCTCCCTGAAGGTCCTGCTGGAAAATCTGCTGCGCTTCGAAGACGGGCGCACGGTTTCGGTGGACGATGTCAAGGCGTTGGGCCAGTGGCTGAAGGATCGCAGGAGCGACACCGAGATCGCCTACCGTCCCGCCCGCGTCCTGATGCAGGACTTCACCGGCGTTCCCGCCGTGGCCGATCTGGCGGCGATGCGCGAGGCCGTGAAGTCGCTCGGCGGCGAAGTGTCGAAGATCAACCCGCTGTGCGCGGTCGATCTGGTGATCGACCACTCGGTCATGGTCGATGAGTACGGCACTGCCGGTTCCTTCAAGAAGAACGTCGATCTGGAGTTCGAACGCAACCAGGAGCGCTACGCCTTCCTGCGCTGGGGCCAGACCGCGTTCGACAACTTCCGCGTCGTTCCGCCCGGTACCGGCATCTGCCACCAGGTCAACGTCGAGTATCTGGCCCAGACCGTCTGGACCGATACCGATCAGGCCACCGGCAAGACCATCGCCTACCCCGACACCCTCGTCGGCACCGACAGCCACACCACCATGGTCAACGGCTTGGCAGTGCTGGGCTGGGGCGTCGGCGGCATCGAGGCCGAGGCGGCCATGCTGGGCCAGCCGATCTCCATGCTGATCCCGGAAGTCGTCGGCTTCAAGCTGATCGGCAAGCTGAAGGAAGGCGCCACCGCGACCGACCTCGTGCTGACCGTCACCCAGATGCTGCGGAAGCGCGGCGTGGTCGGCAAGTTCGTCGAGTTCTTCGGCCCCGGTCTGGCGGCTCTGCCGCTGGCCGATCGTGCGACGATCGCCAACATGGCTCCGGAATACGGCGCCACCTGCGGCATCTTCCCGATCGACGCCGAGACCATCAAGTTCCTGACCTTCACCGGCCGCGATGCCGAGCGGGTGGCTCTGGTCGAGGCCTACGCCAAGGCGCAGGGCATGTGGGCCGAGCCGGGCTCGCCCGAGCCGGTCTTCACCGACGTGCTGGAACTGGACCTCTCGACCGTCGAACCCGCTCTTGCCGGCCCGAAGCGTCCGCAGGACAAGGTCCTGCTGTCGGCCCTGTCGCAGGCGTTCACCAGCGACCTGACCTCCGCGTTCAAGGTCCCGGCCGGTGACGAGAGCAAGGCGGTGCCGGTCAAGGGCAGCGATTACAGCCTGAAGCAGGGCGACGTGGTGATCGCCGCGATCACGTCGTGCACCAACACCTCCAACCCGAGCGTGCTGGTGGCAGCCGGCCTGCTTGCCAAGAAGGCGGTCGAGAAAGGCTTGACCTCGCAGCCATGGGTCAAGACCTCGCTGGCTCCGGGCAGTCAGGTGGTCACCGACTATCTCGCCGCCGCCGGCCTGGATACCTACCTGGACAAGCTGGGCTTCAATCTGGTCGGCTACGGCTGCACCACCTGCATCGGCAACTCCGGTCCGCTGCCGGAGCCGATTTCGGCCGCCGTCGAGGAGGGCGATCTGGTCGTCGCCGCCGTGCTGTCGGGCAACCGCAACTTCGAAGGCCGCGTCAACCCGCACACCCGCGCCAACTATCTGGCGTCGCCGCCGCTCTGTGTCGCCTATGCCCTGGCGGGCAACATCAAGGTCGATCTGATCAACGATCCGATCGGCACCGGCAGCGATGGGCAGCCGGTCTACCTGAAGGACATCTGGCCGACCAACCAGGAAATCGCCGATACCATCCAGGCATCCCTGACGCCTGAGATGTTCCGCCAGCGCTACAGCAACGTATTCGCCGGCCCGGCGGAGTGGCAGTCGATCGAAACCGCGACCGGCCAGACCTACAACTGGGTGGAAGGTTCGACCTACGTTAAGCTGCCGCCGCTGTTCGAGGACATGAAGCCCGAGCCGGCGCCAGTCTCCGACGTTCACGGTGCCCGCCCGCTCGCCATCCTGGGCGACTCGATCACGACCGACCACATCTCCCCAGCCGGTTCGATCAAGAAGAACAGCCCGGCCGGCGAGTATCTGCTGGGCTATCAGGTCCGTCCGGAGGACTTCAACTCCTACGGCGCCCGCCGCGGCAACCACGAAGTCATGATGCGCGGCACCTTCGCCAACATCCGCATCAAGAACGAGATGGTGGCCGGCGTCGAAGGCGGCGTCACCAAGTACATCCCGACCGGCGAAGTGCTGCCGATCTACACCGCCGCCATGCGCTACGCCGACCAGGGCACCCCGCTGGTCATCGTCGCCGGCAAGGAGTACGGCACGGGTTCGTCGCGTGACTGGGCCGCCAAGGGCACCCGCCTGCTGGGCGTCAAGGCCGTCCTCGCCGAGAGCTTCGAGCGTATCCACCGCTCGAACCTGATCGGGATGGGAATCCTGGCGCTCCAGTTCAAGGACGGCATGTCGCGCCAGAGCCTGAAGCTGGACGGCACGGAGACCTTCGACATCACCGGCGTCGAGTCGGGCCTGACCCCGCGCAAGGACATCGATGTCAAGATCACCCGCGCCGACGGCTCGTCGGAGACGATCCAGGTGATGCTGCGCATCGATACCCTGGACGAGGTCGAGTACTACAAGAACGGTGGCATCCTGCAATACGTGCTCCGCAGCATGATCCGCCAAGCCGCGTAAAACTTATCGGCTTCGGCTCCGGTCGAAGGCCCAGGCTGAAAGAATGGTGAGATCGAGCCCCGCAGTGGTAAGCTGCGGGGCTTTTTCTTTGAAGGGATTTCACATATGGCTCTGGTATTGGACGGCATGCCCGCTGAGGAGAAGCGCCGCCGGTTCGCGGAAATGGTGAGCCAACTGGTGGCGGAGCGTTTCCCCGCAGGCGGCGTCTTCGCGGTGGCCGCCGTCGGCGCCCTGGCCGGCAGCCGCTTCTTCGGCGTCCGCTACAAGGCGGAGGCCGCCGGTGAGCGCGCCTGGGTCGCCCGCCCGCATGGACCGGAGCGAACGGAAATATGGGACCCCGCCGGCGAGGGCTTTACCTGGGCCTATTCCGACACTCTGCCCGGCGGCGCCGCGACCTACCTTCCCGACGAGGACGGCATGAAGCGGCTGCACGGCCTGTTCGACGCCGAAGGAACCGGCCTGACGGCGCTGGGCCGTCGTATCCACGCGCTGCTGACGGGAACGGAACCTGACGACGATTGACGTCAGATCGCTCCCAACCCCGTCAGGCCGTCGTACAGCAGCTTCACGCCGGCCAGGAACAGCATGAAGAAGCTGACGCGGTAGAATAGCTTTTCGCTGACGCGCTTGGTCAGCCATACGCCCATCCAGATCCCGATGGGAGCCAGCGGCGCCAATGCCAGCGATGTCGAGACGTTCGCCATATTGAGTTGCCCCAGCCAGAAATACGGGATCAGCTTGACGTAATTCACCACCCCGAAGAACATCACCGTCGTCCCCGCCAGCAGCATCTTTTCCATGCGCAGGGGTAGCAGGTATATGAGAACCGGCGGCCCGCCCGCATGGGCGACGAAGCTGGTGAATCCCGCCACGCCGGACCAGAACAGTCCTTTGGCGCCGGATGGTGGCGAAGCCTCCAGCAACTGCCGCTGCAACAGCGGCTTCAGCCACTGGTTGATCGAGAACAATACGGCGATCAGTCCGATCAGCACCCGAACCGCATCGTCGTTCAGATGGCCGAACGCCAGCACGCCGATACCGATGCCTAGAAGCGATCCCGGCAGCAGCACGCGCATCTGGCTGCGGCTCCAGGTCTT
>DASQKT010000481.1:0-6564 GCA_035630415.1 Skermanella sp. | reverse complement strand
ACCTTCGATACGCCCGCGCAGGGTGGCGCGCCAGCGGTCCGCCGCCAGCCCCCGGTTCCCGCGCGCTTCCAGCGCCAGCGCCACGAGACCTGGGGCCGCCCGCGTGCCGCAGGCCAGCGACCAGACCATCAGCGCCGCCCGCCGTGCCGCCGGCAAGTGCTGGAGCAGCAGGACGGTTTCGTTGTGGACGGCGTCGCTGACGGCGCGAGCGTTGAAGCTGTTGCGCTTGTCGTAGTCCTGCCGGGGGGCGGGGAAGTGATCGACCAGGATGGCCGGATCGTAGACCAGCGACCAGCCGCGCGCGATCAGCTCGAGCCCGATGCCGAGTTCGAAGTGGACCTGCGCGCCCATGCCCTTCAGGCCATGGTCGAAGCCGACCTGACGCAGCAGCGCCGTGCGGTAGGCGCAGTTGACGCCCTTCAGCACGTGGACCTTGCGCCGACCGCCGCAGCCGAGATGATGGTTGCCGACGACCCGGCCCCACCACTGGACGACGCCGACCCGCTCGTGCAATTCGCCGGGACCGCCCAACTCGCCGGGGATCAGGTCGCGCCCGCCGACGCCGCCGGTCTTGAGGGAGGTGGCGAAAACGGCTTCGATCCGCTCCAGCCAGTCGGCATGGGGCACGGCGTCGTCGTCGGTGATCGCCACCACGTCGCCGGTGACGCGGTCCAGGCCGGACGCCATGGCATGGATCACGCCGGGCTGGTCCACCAGGACGATCTCGAGCTTCCGCTCCGGCGAGAACAGCGGGGCGAAGCGCCTGACGGCGTCGATGGTCTCGTCGTCGGTGCGCCGCGCCACCACGACGACCTGATCGGCCACCCGCTTCTGACGCGCCAGACCGGCGAGGCAGCGGACAAGGTCCTGCGGCCGTTTATAGGAGGGAACAAGGACGCTCATTCTCATCGGGACTGTACCTCCGTTGCGGCGACCGCTTCGGCGGCCTTGGCGGCCCAGTGGCGTTCGGCGGCGATGGCGAAGCCGATGAAGCTCCAGAACATCGTTCCGATGAAGCCGGTCAGCGTATTGGTGAAGATCATCTGGACCAGGACCGACAGCGCCACGGCGTTGGCGACCGTCGCGAAACCGTCGTGCTTGCTCCACTTCCTCTGGAAAGCCGACCGGACCAGCAAGGCGACGCCGGAGACGTAGAGAATGCCGCCCAGCCAGCCGAGGACGAAGGGGACCTCCAGCAGCCCGCTGTCCACGACGCCGTGTTCGCCCATCTGGCCGTTGTTGGCGAACTTGGTGGCGACGCCGGTGGCCCCGATCCCCGTGCCGAAGGGATTGGACAGGGCATCCACGATGAAGGTCTGGAAGAAGTGGACGCGGTCCTTGTAGCTCTGGTCTTCCTTGGCTCCCGACCCGACCATCGACTCGATGCGGGTGGTGACCGTGGTGGAAACCTGCTCGATCGACAGCAGCGGCAGTGCCGAAACGATGGTCAGCACGACGGCGGCGACCAGCTTGGCCCGTTTCGACATATCCATCTTGGCGAGCAGCATGAACAGCCCTGCCGCGAAGCCGACCCAGGCGGCGCGCACCAGCGACAGCAGCAGCGCCACGACAGCCGGCATGCCTGCCAGCCACGGCAGGCGACCGCTCGCTCCCAGCGCCACCAGCAGCGACGCCGCCAGCATGTCGGCATAGGGGCCGGGCGAGTTGAGCGTGCCGAAGATGCGGACTTCATAGGGAGCCGGCCTGCCGATGCTGTCCATCTGGACGACGCGCATCCAGAAGGCGTCCCACGGCGCCAGGAAGAAGAACTGATAGATGCCGTAGCCGCCGACCACGGCGGCACCCAGCAGGAACACCTGCTCGGTCGAGATCTTCAGCTTCTCGTAGTTCTTCCAGCTGAAGGCGACATGGATACCCATGATGACGGGCAGGAACCAGTTGAGCGCGTCGAAGGTCGCGGGGCTGAAGCCGGCGTTCATGATGCCGATCGGATAGGCCAATCCCAGGCCGACCAGGATCGGTGCAAAGGGGAACATGTCGCGCTGGTTCAGCCGGGGCAGGAAGCGGACCAGCGTCACGATCATCAGCAGGCTCGCCACATAGGGCGCCAGCATGATCGGGCTGAATTCGGTCCAGCCGGAATGGAAATCGACGACGCGGCGGACGAAGGGGGTGAGGAACCACAGCCACCAGACATGGACCAGATAGGCCGCCGGGAACCGGATGAAAAGGACGACCGCCACCATGAAAGCCAGCGGCGTATAGAAATAGCGTGCCGGCCCCGTCAATCCGGCCGAGCACGACAGCAGCACGATAGCCCAGAACCCGCCTACGAAGAAAAGGCTGACCGGAACGGTCAGCTTGATCTGTCGGCGGCGTCCGGCAATAGGGTGATCCATACTATGCGCCGTCATCAAATGCTTCCTGATCTGTTATCCGGAACCAATTGGCCCACCGACGCCTGTCGCCCGTGGCGGAGCCGTTCCTGGACTTGGTGTTACCATGGCCTGGAACTATTCAAATAACCGGCAAGCAGGTTAGTCCGAAGAAGAACGGGGTTTACAAAGTCCTACCGTCTTCGGGACGCGGCTTCGATGCGGGGTGAGCACTTCGGATTTCTTAGGGGCTTAAGAACTCGGATACAACGGTCTGGCCGTGTGCCAAAAAATAGCTACCCGTTCGCTCCGGATGGCGCTCTGAAGAGCGCGGCGTGGCATCCAGGAATCTCCCTCCAATGAGGAGCTTCCGGCATTTTACGCAATTGCCGTAGCATCCGCGCCCGGTGCCTGGGATTGGGGATGGGGCCGGCTTGTACCTTGTCGGTCGATCTGGAGCGACCTGCGAAGCGCCGCCTTGCCTCAACGATCCAAAAATACTCCCCACCAGCTTGATTGAACCGCACTTTGAAAACCGGGTGATATTCTTTATGACCTTGCCGAAACAAGTAGCCAGCGCGCCGCAGAGCCGGCCGCCGCTTTCCCTGGTTTCTCCCAGGCGCATCACCGCCCTTCAGATCGGCATCGGCTGGTTTCCCGAAACTCCCGGTGGGCTGGACTGCGTCTATTATAATCTGGCCCGGCACCTGCCCGAGCAGGGCGTCGATGTCGTCGGTCTGGTCGCCGGATCGGAGAAGGTGATCCAGGACAGCCAGGGCCGGGTCGCCAGCTTCGCCCGGCATGACGACAACTGGAAGTCCAGGCTGCGCGCCCTCCGGCGCTATGCGACGGAGGAGCTGAATTCCGGCCGGGTGGACCTGATCGCCAGCCATTTCGGCCTCTACAGCCTGCCGCTGCTCGACCACCTGCGCAAGCGCCCCTTCGTGTTCCACTTCCATGGTCCCTGGGCTTTCGAATGCGAGGCCGAAGGGGGCGATTTCCTTGCCACCCGCAGCCGCTGGCTGGTCGAGAAGGCCGTATACCGGAATGCCGACCGCTTCGTCGTGCTGTCCGATGCCTTCGCCAACCTGCTGGAAACCCGGTACGGGGTCGCGCGCGACCGCATCGACATCGTGCCCGGCGGCGTCGCCGACAGTTTCTTCAAGGCATCGGCTTCGATGGAGGAAGCCCGTCAGGCCCTGAGCCTGCCGATGGACCGGCCGATCCTGCTGACGGTCCGGCGCCTGTGCCGGCGGATGGGGCTGGAAAGCCTGATCGACGCCATCGCCGAAGTTCGCCGGCAGGTCCCCGACGTGCTCCTGCTGATCGGAGGCAAGGGGCCGATCGAGGCCGACCTGAAACGCCAGATCGAGGAGCGCGGCCTTGAGCGGCATGTCCGGATGCTGGGATTCATCACGGACGCCGACCTGCCGTTCTATTACCGGGCCGCCGATCTGTCGGTCGTCCCGACCGTGGCGCTGGAAGGTTTCGGCCTCGTCGCCGCCGAGTCCCTGGCCGCCGGCTGCCCGGCGCTGGTGACGCCGGTCGGCGGGCTACCGTCGGTCGTGGCGGAGCTTTCGCCCGGTCTGGTGCTGTCGGACGCGACGGCGGAAGCGCTGGCCGACAGCCTGACCGGAGCCTTGAAGGGCACGCTGAAGCTGCCGAGCCGGGCCGCCTGCCGTCGCTATGCGCTGGACCGTTTCCAGTGGTCGCTCGTCGCCGAACGGACCGAGCGGGTCTACCGCAAGGTCCTGGGGGGCCGGTCATGACGCGGTCACTGCATATCGGCCCGCTTAACATCGGAATGATCAGCTTCGCCTTCCACCGGGCCAACGGGCAGGGGCTGGTCAACTGCGAGATCGCCACGGCGGCGCTGGCGCGCGGCCACCGGGTCACCCTGTTCTGCGAGGATGCCGACCCCGTCCTGGCGGCTCACCCCGGCGTCGACGTGGTGAAGCTCGGCGGCGGCAAGCTGCCGACCCAGTTGCTCCGCGATCAGGCGATGGCGCTCCAGGCGACCCTGGCCGTCGCCAAGCGCCGCCGCGACCTGGATATCATCGCGACCAACGGCTTCTGCATGTGGGGCAGGAGCGACGTCAACGCGGTGCATTTCCTGCACCGCACCTGGGCGGAGTCGCCGAACCATCCGTGGCGTCTGAAGAAGACCCCGGACAGCGCCTATCGCCGGCTCTACAGCCTGGCGAACTGCTGGTTCGAGCGTCATTCCTTCGAGCGGTCCCGGCACATCGTCGCCGTTTCCGAACCGCTGCGGCAGGAAGTGATCGGCCTGGGCCTGCCGGCGGAGCGGGTCAGCACCGTTTACAACGGCGTCGATCTCGCCCGCTTCCGCCCCGGTCCGCCGGAGCGCGCCCGTTTCGGCCTGCCCGAGGGCGTGCCGATGGGCATCTTCGTCGGCGATATCCAGACCAGCCGCAAGAACCTGGACAGCGTCCTGAAGGCGCTGGTCGATGTCCCCGGCGTCCATCTCGCCATCGTCGGCACGGTGGAGGGCAGCATGTTCCCGGCCATGGCGGAGCGGCTGGGCGTCGCGGACCGCTGCCACTTCATCGGGTTCATGACCCAGGACGACGTCGCCGCCGCCTTCCGCTCCACCGACTTCTTCGTCTTCCCGTCCCGCTACGAGACCAGCGGTCTCGTCCTGCTGGAAGCCGCCGCCACCGGCCTGCCGCTGATCACCGCCCGCTCGGTCGGCGGCGCCGGCATCTTCGCTCCCGATGCGGCGCTGATATCGTCCGACCCGGAAGATGTAGGGTTCCTGACGAAATCGATGCTCCGGTTGCGCGACGATCCGCAACTTGCGGTCGATCTCTCCCGTGCCGCGCAGGCGATTGCGGAGCGCCAAACGTGGGCGGCGGCGACGCAGCGTTACCTCGACCTTTTCGAGCGTCTCGCCGACAGCCACTCTCCGTTGAGCGATCCTGGCGACCTAAGGCTGTCCAAAGGCGTTTAGAGACGCTGCCGGAGTATTCAACGGCGCGACACACTCCGGGTTTTTCCGCCTTTGAGGATTAATACAAATCCTGGACTGAGCAGGCGCACTAAATTTTGGTAAAAAATTTTATAACGTATTTATCACAGGACGGCGCCAAGCGAGATGAGTCCATCCATACTCTTCGTCGACCATGCCTCGGACGTGGGTGGTGCCGAGCTGTCGTTGTTCGATACCGCGATGCATTTGAACTCCCCCTTGCACGTGGCGCTGATGCAGGACGGTCCCTTCGCGGATCTCCTGCGCTCCCATGCCGTGCCCGCCACGGTGGTGAACGCGGGAAGCGCCGTCCTGGGCGTCCGGCGCGGGGGCGGCTGGCGTCAGGGGTTGCGGGCGGTCGCCGGCATCCCGGCGCTGTCCTGGCAGCTCGCCAAGCTGGCGCGCCGCCATGACGTCGTCTACGCCAACACACAGAAGTCGCTGATCGTCGGCGGCCCGGCGGCGTGGCTGGCGCGCAGGCCGCTGGTCTGGCACCTGCACGACATCCTGTCGCCGGAGCACTTCTCGGCCATGAACCGGCGGCTGCCGGTCGCGGTCGCGAACCGCTTCTGCTCCCGCGTCATCGCCAACTCCGCCGCCACCGCCGAAGCGTTCATCAAGGAAGGCGGCAACCCCCGCCTTGTCGGTATCGTGCCCAACGGCATCTCGTCCGTCCCCTTCGCGCGGGACAGCGCCGAGGACATCGCGGCGCTGCGCAGCAAGCTGGGCCTGGAAGGCAGGAAGCTGGCCGGCATGTTCGGCCGGTTGGCGGCCTGGAAGGGCCAGCACGTCTTCATCCGCGCCGTGGCGGGTGTCCCAGGCCTGCACGCCGTCATCGTCGGCGGCGCGCTGTTCGGGGAGGAAGCCTATGAGGCGGACCTGAAGCGCCTGTGCGCCGAACTGGGCATCGCCCACCGGGTCCACTTCCTGGGCTTCCGCCGCGACATCCCGCGCCTGATGCGGATGATGGACCTGATCGTCCATGCCTCCACCGCACCCGAGCCGTTCGGGCGCGTCCTGGTGGAAGCGATGCTGGCCAATACCCCCCTGATCGCCAGCAGGGCCGGCGGCGCGCTCGAGATCGTCCAGGACCGGGTATCCGGCCGCCTCGTGGCTCCCGACGACGTGGACGATCTTCGCCAAGCCATCGCCGACACCCTGGCATGGCCGGCGGCAACTTCCACGATGGCCGCCAACGCCTACCGCGTGGCGATGTCCAGGTTTTCCACCGAGGTCATG
>DASQKT010000480.1:0-3530 GCA_035630415.1 Skermanella sp. | reverse complement strand
GTAGCGCTGCGGCAAGGCCGATCAGCATGCCGCCGGCGGCGGATGCTACAGGGGTGAAGTTCTCCATCGCGGGGTCCCTTGCATAGCCGTTTCAGCCTTAAACATTACTAATGTGTAATTGATAATTGACTCATATACGATTCTGGGGCAGGATTGCAAATCAAGATTTGAACCGTCCCTCACCGGAGAAGCGTCATGAACAAGGACTGGGTACAAACGACGAAGGATATGTCAGTCGCCCTGAAGCAGCTTCGGGGCGGCGCGCCCGCCGTCATGCAGGGCTTTTCGGCCATCGCCCAGGCGGCGTTGAAGGCCAATGCGCTGGATACCAAGACCAAGGAGCTGATAGCGCTGGCCATCGCGGTCGCGACCCGCTGCGACGGCTGCATCGCCTTCCACGCCGAAGCCGCAGTCAAACAGGGCGCCAGCCGGGAAGAAGTGCTGGAGACGATGGGAATGGCAATCTACATGGGCGCCGGCCCCAGCGTGATGTACGCGGCGCAGGCGCTCGAGGCTTTCGATCAATTCCAGGACATCAAGACGTCGGCATAGTATGAGCGTCCTGGTTCCTGCCTGGAGTGATGATCACGATGTCCACCGCACCCGACTGGCTGCACTCGCTTCCGGCTCTGGCCTCCCTCGATGCGGAAGCGTTCGACCTGCTGGCCAAGGCGGCCACGAAGGTGGACGTGAAGGCCGGTACGGTGCTGTTCCGGCCAGGGGACGCCTGCTCCAGCTTCCTGATCGTCCTGACCGGCTCCGTGCGCGTGCAGTTGCTGTCGGAAGCCGGGCGGGAGATCGTCCTGTACCGGGTCGGAACGGGGAGCACCTGCGTTCTCACGACCTCCTGCCTGATCGGCAACGAGGGTTACGGCGCTGAAGGCATCGCGGAAACCGCCGTATCGGCCGTGGCCCTGCCCAAGGACAGCTTCGACAGGCTGATCACATGCTCGACCGCGTTCCGCGACTTCGTCTTTCACAGCTTCGGCGCCAGGCTTACCGATCTGATGAAGCTGGTCAGCGAAGTGGCGTTCGGCCGGATCGATTGCCGGCTGGCGGAAGCGCTGGTCAGCCACGCTCCACAGGGTGGTCCGATCGCCCTGACCCATCAGGCGCTGGCGGTCGAACTGGGGACCGCGCGCGAAGTCATCAGCCGTCACCTGAAGGATTTCCAGCGGCGGGGATTCGTCGATCTGGGCCGGGGCCATCTGGAGGTGCGGAACGTCTCCGGGCTGCGCGATCTTGCCGCATCCCCCTCAGGCGCGGGATGTAGTGTGACTTAGTCACTGAGGAAGGCGCATCATCGGCGCAAGACTTCGGCATGTTCCTCAAATGCAATAGGATGCATGTCATGCTGTCGAAAAATGTCGGATCGATCGACCGGATTCTCCGGATCGTCGTGGGCCTCGGCCTGATTTCCCTGGTCTTTGTCGGTCCGCAGACCCCTTGGGGCTGGATCGGGATCGTCCCGCTGCTGACCGCCGCCATCAGCTTCTGCCCCCTCTACACGCTGATCGGCATCCGCACCTGCCCGATCGGCAACAAATAGTATTTCGGAGCCTGGGAGAGACTGAGAATGGCGCTCGCGACACCGGATGAACCGGAAATCACCAGACGCGCCCTGTTCAAGGAACGGGACAAGGTCTATCCGAAGTCGGTCAAGGGCAAGTTCAGGACGTTGAAGTGGACGGCGCTGATCCTGCTGCTGTCGATCTACTACATCACGCCCTGGATACGCTGGGACCGTGGACCGGACGCGCCCGATCAGGCCATCCTGATCGACATGACCGGCCGGCGAGCCTATTTCTTCTTCATCGAGATCTGGCCGCAGCAGGTCTACTTCCTGACCGGCATCCTGATCGTTGCCGCGATCGGTCTCTTCCTCGCGACCTCCCTGTTCGGCCGCGTCTGGTGCGGCTATGCCTGTCCCCAGACCGTCTGGACCGACCTTTTCATGTGGGTCGAACGCAAGATCGAAGGCGACCGGGGCGACCGCATCCGGCTGGACAACGGCAAGCTCAGCATGCCCAAGCTGCGGAAGAAGGTCGCCAAGCATGCCGCCTGGGTCGCCATCAGCCTGCTGACCGGCGGCGCCTGGGCTCTGTACTTCTACGATGCGCCCACGCTGATATCCGACATCGTCCACTTCCAGGTCACGGCGCAGGCGACGTTCTTCATCTTCCTGTTCACCGGCTTCACCTATCTGCTGGCCGGCTGGGCGCGGGAGCAGGTCTGCACCTATATGTGCCCCTGGCCGCGCTTCCAGAGCGCCATGATCGACGAAGACAGCCTGATCGTTACGTATGAAGGCATGCGGGGCGAACAGCGCCGGCATTTGAAGCGGTCGGAGTCGTGGGACGACAGGATCGCATCCGGCGGCGGCGACTGCATCGACTGCGGCCACTGCGTCCATGTCTGCCCGACCGGCGTCGATATCCGCGATGGCAACCAGCTCGAATGCATCGGCTGCGGCCTGTGCGTCGATGCCTGCAACGAAGTCATGGCGAAGATCGGCCGGCCGGGCGAATTGATTACTTTCGACACCCACAACAACCAGCTCGCCAGAGCCAATGGCGATCCGGCGCGGACCAAGCTGGTCCGCCCGCGCACCATCGTCTACGCCCTGGTCCTGCTGGTGGTCAGCAGCGCCATGTTCGCGGCCCTGGTCCTGCGGCCCCGCCTCGACATCTCCGTCCTGCGCGACCGGGCGCCGCTGTTCGTCGTCCTGTCGACCGGCGACATCCGCAACGGCTACACGTTCAAGATCAGCAACATGACGCGGGAGCGGAAGGACTACGGCCTGACCTTCTCCGGCGTCGCCGGCGCCGATGTCAGCGTGGTCGGTCTGGAAGGCGACGAGCACCTGAAGCCGGTACTGTCGGCGAAGGCTGATACGGTGACGACCTACCGCATCTATGTCAAGGCGCCGGCTTCCTCGGTGAAGGTTGCGTCCACGCCGCTGAAGTTCGAGCTGACGGATCTGCACGGCGGTGAAACCGCCAAGTACGAGACGGTGTTCATGGCGCCGGACGGTACCGGTCGCTGAGGAAATGAGGGGAGAGGGGCGGGAAGTGACGCCTTGCCCCCTCACCCTACCTCTCAGGACGCCGGGTTCGTCACCGTCTGGATGACCTCGAAGCCCTCGAACTCCGGATGCCCCAGATACAGCGGCTTGTTCCCACCGGCACCCTTATGGGCGCTGCGGAATGCTTCCGACCGGGTCCAGCCGAGGAAATGCTCCTCCGACTGCCAGACGGTATGCGAACTGTAGAGACGGTGGTCGTCGCGCTGGGGACCGCGCAGCATGTGGAACTCGACGAAACCGGGGACCTTGTGCAGGTGACTTTCCCGGTTGAGCCAGACCGCTTCGAAATCGGCCTCCGCTCCCGGTAATACCTTGAAGCGGTTCATGGCGATGAACATCGGGTTGCTCCTCTTTCAATACGGCTGACCAGCCAAATGTCGTACATGCCGCGTCGAAGGCAAGCCCTCACGCTGTCGCACGCTCCACTCCCCTACTCCGCCGGAGC
>DASQKT010000479.1:0-4568 GCA_035630415.1 Skermanella sp. | reverse complement strand
GCTCGCCCAGCCCGCCATCAAGGCGGTCGAGGAAGGCAAGACCGTCTTCGTGCCCAAGCAGTGGGAAAACACCTATTTCGAATGGATGCGCAACATCCAGCCCTGGTGCATCAGCCGCCAGATCTGGTGGGGCCATCAGATCCCCGCATGGTACGGCCCCGACGGCGCCGTCTTCGTGGAGGAGACGGAAGCTGAGGCCAAGGCGGCGGCGGAAGCCCACTACGGCGCGCCGACCGACCTCACCCGCGATTCGGACGTGCTCGACACCTGGTTCTCGTCCGCGCTCTGGCCCTTCTCGACGCTTGGCTGGCCCGACCAGACCAAGGAACTCGAACGGTACTATCCTGGCGACGTGCTGGTCACCGGCTTCGACATCATCTTCTTCTGGGTCGCCCGGATGATGATGATGGGCCTGCACTTCATGGGCGACGTGCCGTTCCGTCACGTCTACATCCATGCGCTCGTCCGCGACGAGCGCGGCCAGAAGATGTCGAAGTCCAAGGGCAACGTCATCGATCCGCTCGAACTGATCGACGAGTACGGCTGCGATGCGCTCCGTTTCACCCTGGCCGCCATGGCCGCCCAGGGACGCGACATCAAGCTGGCGGTCGGCCGGGTCGAGGGCTACAGGAACTTCGCGACCAAGCTCTGGAACGCCGCGCGCTACTGCCAGATGAACGAGTGCGTCGCCCCGCCGGTTTTCGATCCCAGATCGGTCAAGCTGACGGTCAACCGCTGGATCGTCGGCGAGGTCGCCAGGACTTCGGCCCGCGTCGCCGAAGCAATCGAAGCTTACCGCTTCAACGATGCGGCGGGCGCGCTGTACCAGTTCACCTGGAACACCTTTTGCGACTGGTACCTGGAATTCACCAAGCCGATCCTGAACGGTGACGACGCCGAAGCCAAGGCCGAGACGCGCGCCACCACCGGCTGGGTGCTGGACGAGATCCTTCAGCTCCTCCACCCCTTCATGCCCTTCATCACCGAAGAGCTATGGGAGAAACTCGGCGCCAACCGGGACAGTGGGCTGATCCGCGCCCGCTGGCCGGAGTTCGGCACCGACATCGCCGACGCTTCCGCCCAGGCCGAGATGGACTGGGTCGTCCGCCTGATCTCGACGGTGCGCGCCGTCCGCTCGGAAATGAACGTCCCGGCGGGAGCCCAGATCCCGCTGCTGCTGAAGGACGCCTCTCCGGAGGCGGTGCGTCGTCTGGATACCTACCGCGACATCATCCTCCGGATGGCTCGCCTGTCCTCCGCCCAACCTACCGCCGAGCCGGCCCCCAAGGGCGCCATCCAGGCGGTGCTGGACGAAGCGACCGTCGTGCTGCCGCTCGCCGGCGTCATCGACGTGGATCAGGAGAAGGCCCGCCTGTCGAAGGAGATCGACAAGCTGACCGGCGAAATCGCCAAGATCGACCAGAAGCTCGGCAACGCCAACTTCGTCTCCCGAGCACCTGTGGAAGTCATCGAGGAACAGCGCGACCGCCGCGCCACGGCCGAAGCCGCCAAGCAGAAGCTGGCCGACGCTCTGGCACGGCTGAGCGCCACCTGATCTTTCGCTGCGGCAAATCGGAATCGCTGAAAAAAGGACCGCCGCCGCCCTGCTTCGCAGGGCGGCGGCGGTCCTTTTTTGCGTCCGTTATCCCACTTTCCCATACCGTTATGCCCCAATCGTCATGCCAAGACTTGATCTTGGCATCTCCCGGCGTCAGCCTCGCGGATGTCATAAAACTTTTTGGTGAAGCCCACATGAGCGCCGACGCCGGGAGATACCAAGATCAAGTCTTGGTAGGAGGGACTTTTCAAGTCCGTCCTTGCAATGTCAGCGACGACAGGCCCGATCGGGGCATTTCCATACAGCACTGAACAGCCCTGACGGGGAGATGAATGCCTATTCAGACAAATTGTACGGGCGGCCAAACTGTACGTCTCCGTTTTCGTAGCTACACAAACCGCTTGCCCGCTCATGTTTGCGTAACTACAATAACCTGAATGAACACCTGGGACGAAACCAAGCGCGCAGCCAACCTTGCCAAGCACGGCGTGGACTTCGCCGCCGCCGAAGGGTTCGACTGGGAAACCGCGCTGACCGCCGTGGATGATCGCCGGGACTACGGCGAAGGCCGCTTCATCTCCATCGGCTACATCGGGTCCCGCCTGCATGTGATGGTGTGGACGCCGCGCGACGATAACACGCGCATCATCGGATTGAGGAAAGCCAATGACCGAGAGGAACGCCGCTACCACGCCGCCCAAGCCTGACCACGTCAGCCAAGAGGATTGGGATGCCGTCGATGTGCCGGAGCTGACCGACGAATGGTTCGCCAAGGCGCGGCGCGGCGGCCGCCCGAAGGCGGCGGCGCCCAAGGAATTGACAACGCTTCGCCTCGACCCCGACGTGCTGGCCCACTTCCGCGCGACAGGTCCGGGTTGGCAGAGCAGGATCAACGAGGCGCTGCGCAAGGCTGCCGGCCTGCGTCCATGACCGTTCCCCGCGCCCGCAAGGTAGGCGCCGGGAAATGCCAAGATCAAATCTTGGCATGACGATCGGGGCATAACGATACGGAGAGGTGGTGAGGAGCTTGGCACCTCCTTCCACCATTCGGGAATTGAACTGCCCTGGTATGAGGAAGGGACACTCAGGTTCGCCTTCGAAAAAAGAGTAGCAACGCTACCCTCACACCCCACCGCTCGCTATCGCTGGGTGGGTATAGGACATTCCGGTGACAGTATGCCTTTCATTCCGATACTACGGTGACAGTTTACATAATGAGATTGCATTTCGGTGACACCTTCATGTATCGGCTTGTTGTGTCTCGATTCAAGTCATTGAAGTTTCGCCGGAATCCAGGAGCGGCGCCCATAGCCGTGCTCCGTTTTCATGACGATTGACGCACCCACCCGAAAAGGATAATAATCCTCTCATCAACATCCCGGAAAGCGCCCGTCATGCCCCAGTCTGCTGAAGCTTCAGCCGAAACCCCGTTCCATGCCCGCACGCCGGTACAGCCGCTGCCGCACCGGCAGGAAGCTTTCGCACGGCACGTCGCATCCGGTCGCAGCCTGACCGAAGCGGCGCGGCTGGCAGGCTATGCCTGGGACAGCGCGCGGCAGACGGGATCGCGCCTGATGAAGGAGCCGCACATCGCGGCACGCGCTGCCTGTCTTGCCCATGCTCGGGAAGATCAGCGGCAGGGTGAGCTGGACGATCTGGTGGCGGCCCTCAAGCGTCTCATGATCGACAGCATGGGACGGCAGAACGACTTCGCCGCCCTTCGCGCCATCGACATGATCGCTCGGTTGCGCGGCCTTGCGCCGACTACCGCCAAACGCTCCAGGGGGCTTGATACGGCATTGGAGGAAATGCGCCCGCAAGAGGAGGCAGACGAAGCGAAAGAAGAAGCCGGGCAGGGAGTCGACCAAGGGAACACCGCACCCTTACATGGCACAGCCCCGGACAAGGAAGCGGATACGGTGTTCGATCCGCCGATGCCTCCGGAATTGCCGCCGCCGGTCGAGGCCTTACCGGCCACCGAACCAGCGCCGACCCCCTCGACAGTCCGCGCGCTTCAGCGCGCCGCCGCACTGGAGGCGAACCGCGCCGCCGTCAAACGGCGGATCTTCTGTTGCGAACACCTCTTGACCCTGCACCCCGAGCTATCCGGCAGGATTGACGACCCGAGCGACGCTCTGGCCTATTTCGACGAGAACGACACCCTGCTTCCGAAGGAGCTTTGGCCGTCCGAAACCATTCCGGCATCCATCCCGGCCAGTGGAAAGATACCAGAGCCGTGTGATGAATTTTGATGACATCCGCGTCCTTATACCAGGGGCCTTCCGCCCCGGAATCCATGCGGCAGCCGCTGCCCTCCCATCCAGACCACAAACCGGACTGGGCATTGCCGGAACACGGCGCTATGTTCGGATGCAAGAAATACAGTCCCTTGGGGACCTGAAAGCAACAAGCCCAAAAGCAGCAAGAGGGAGTCGGCCATGCCCTACGGCGACAAGAAAAACACCACCTGGGACAAGTCCAGCCTTCCGAGCCGGCATGTCTCCGTTGGACCGGAGCGGGCGCCGCACCGTTCCTATTACTACGCCATGGGAATGACCGAGGAAGAGATCGCACAGCCGTTCATCGGCGTCGCGACCTGCTGGAACGAGGCGGCCCCCTGCAACATCTCGCTCAACCGCCAGGCCCAGGCCGTCAAGATCGGCGTCAAGGCGGAAGCGGGCACCCCGCGCGAGTTCACCACCATCACCGTCACCGACGGCATCGCCATGGGCCATGCCGGCATGAAGTCGTCGCTGGTCAGCCGGGAAATCATCGCGGATTCGGTTGAAGTGACGATGCGCGGCCACTGCTACGACGGTCTGGTCGGGCTGGCCGGCTGCGACAAGTCACTGCCCGGCATGATGATGGCGATGGTGCGGCTCAACGTCCCCAGCGTCTTCATGTATGGCGGCTCGATCCTGCCGGGCCGCTACAAGGGCAAGGACGTCACCGTCCAGGACGTGTTCGAGGCGGTCGGTGCCCACAGCGCCGGCAAGATGAGCAACGAGGA
>DASQKT010000478.1:0-15431 GCA_035630415.1 Skermanella sp. | reverse complement strand
AGCGATAGTCGATCACGCGTCCGCGCACCCGCTGGTCCTGCGCGTAGGAACCGTAGGAGAAGACCGGGAAGTCGAGCCGCCGGATGCCGTTGGTGTCGCGATGGTAGCCATCGACCACGGCGCCCGCCGCGCCGAGCGTCTTCGCCCGCGTGCTCATCAGCTCGCCCCAGAGGGCGTAGCGCGGCGTGCCGCCGGTGCAGATATAGACCTCGTCCCGCTTGAGTTCGTCGAGTGCGCGGAGCATCAGGCCGAACGGGTTGGATCGTCCGCCCTGCCCTTCCACGTCGCCGCAGCAGTCCGCTTCCAGCACCGGCATTGCATATCCGGCGATCACCATGTCAGGATCGAGCGCCCGGATTTCGGGTGGCAGGAACTGGCGGGTCAATCCCCGTGCGTCCATCACATCGCCGAGGACGGCGGTGAAAAGCTTGGTCCTGATGAGTTCGAGCCGCGTTGGATCAAGAATTTCCGTGCCATTCGCCACGGGCTCATCTCCCCTTTTTGCAGCCTCTCTGGTGCGGAGGCTTTGCCGGATAGTAACGTGACTTTATGCCACATCAAAGCTGCTTTTAGTTGGAACGAAACTTGCCCGCTGTTGACGAACAGGGCATTCTGTGCGGCAACCCGGAGGTTACCCGGTTCTTCAAATAATAAGGTGCTGATTCAGCCATGGCCCGTCCCGAAATTCTCCAGATCGCCCCGATGCTGCCGGTCGTCACGGATCAAATCGCCAAACTGTTCACGGTCCACCGGCTCTGGGAAGTCACCGACCGGGACGCATGGCTGGCGGAAAACGGGTCGCGAATCCGTGGCGTCGCAGCCGGCGGTCATTCCCCGGTGAACGAGGAGCTGCTGGGCAAGCTGCCGGCGCTGGAAATCGTCGCCGCCTTCGGCGTCGGCTATGACCAGATCGACGCCAAATGGGCCGGCAACAACGGCATCGTCGTGACCAACACGCCCGACGTTCTGACCGACGAGGTCGCCGATTTGACCATCGGCCTGCTGCTCGCCACCGTCCGCCGCATCCCCGCCGCCGAACGCCATCTGCGCGACGGCAAGTGGCCGTCAGGCGCCTTTCCGCTGACCTCGTCGCTGCGCGACCGCAGCATCGGCATCCTGGGCCTGGGCCGGATCGGCAAGGCCATCGCGAAGCGGCTGGAAGCCTTCGGCCTGCCGATCTCGTATTACGGCCGGCACAAACAGGACGGCGTCGAGTACGCCTATGTCGCCGACCCGGTCGAACTGGCGCGGCAGGTCGACGTGCTGATCTCCGTCATTCCCGGCGGCAAGGCGACGGAAAAGACCATTGGCGCGGCGGTGTTCGAGGCGTTGGGTCCTGATGGCATCTTCCTCAATGTCGGGCGCGGCACGGTGGTCGATGAGGCGGCTCTGATCGACGCGCTGAAGTCGAACAAGATCCAGGCCGCCGGCCTGGACGTCTACGCCGACGAACCCAACGTTCCGGCGGAGCTGATGGCGCTGGAAAACACGGTCCTGCTGCCACACGTGGCGTCGGGAACGGTGCATACGCGCAACGCCATGGGCCAGTTGGTGGTGGACAATCTGGTTTCCTGGTTCGACGGACGCGGCGCCGTGACCCCTGTGGCGGAGACGGCGGAGGTAGCGCGCGCCAAGGGCGGCAAGGCGTAGCGAGAGCTGGCGTCAGCCGGTGGATGGCGGCTTGGGCGCACGGGGGACGAACCCGACGGCGAAGCCGAAAGGCTTGGCGATCCGGTTGAGGGTTTCCGCCGTCGGGTTGCCGGCCCCCGTCTCCAGGTCGCTGACCTGCCGGCGGGTCAGCCGGAACGCCTTGCCGAACTGCTCCTGTGTCATGCCCAGCGTGTGGCGGATGGCGGTTACCGCCTCGGGCAGGCGGAGATCGCCGCTGGCCGCCCGCTCCGCCAGCAGGCGCCGCGCTTCGAGCGTTTCTTCCCGCGTCATGCGCTTAAGCCGGGGCATGACCGGGCTCCTTACCTTTCAGGGCGGCCCCATTCAGGGCGGCCCCATTCAAGGCGGCCAGGGTGTCGGCAATCTCACCGCATCGGCCAAGCGCCTGCCCGATCACGTCGCCGGGGACGTTATGCCGCCGGGCAATGGCCGGCAGGTCGCGGACGAACTGTTCCTTGCCGGCCAGGATGGCCCGCAACGCCTCCGGCGCCATCACGCCATCGGCGGCTGCCTCGCAGACGATGGTCCAGTCCGGCACCAGATCGTTGCGGTTCAGGCAGGCCCATCTGGTGTGCCGCATGATCCCGCCGGGGTCGAGGCGCATGGGCGTGAAGTCGAACAGCGGGGTCAGCCCGATCCAGCCGTCCGGCGCCTTCTGGAGAGCGGTGTTCTGCCCGTGGTTGTCGGGATTGCCCATCGCCAGATTCAGGACGTCTCGCAGCACGTATTCGATGGTTTCAGCCGCCGGATCGGTGCTGAAGCGCTTGATCGCCGCAAGGTATTCCTCATGCGCGGCCACATAGCCGAACTGCGCTACGCCAACGGCGGAGACGATGCTTTCCTGTCCAAAGCGTATGGTCTCGAAACCCTTACTGGCGGCTTGGACCTGCCTGTCGAAACGTGGGATAAGCAGAACGTGGTCGGCGTAAACGAGCGGTCTGCCGACCCGCAATCCGAATTCACGGGCGACTTCGAGATACGGAGCTTCCGCCGCCAGGATCAGCAGGTCGGCGGCGGTGCGTGCCCGGCTCAGCTTGACGATGGCATGGTCCCGCGCGTCGCTGTCCGACACCAGGGGGTCGGGATACCACAAACCATCGGCGGCCTGCGTCAGCAGGACCTTCGGCCATTCGCCCTGGACGCCGCTGGAACCGGACGCGATCAGGGCGAAACGGTCGGCGGCATCCAGAAAGCGGTCGCTTCGATCGAGGATGTCTACGGTTTCCAGGCCCTTGAAGCTGTGGCTCTTCAGACGCTCCTGTTCCGCCTCCCACGCTTCCCGGACACGCAGGTTGCCGATGGGGCTTCCGGCGCCGCGCAGCAGCAAAGGCAACTCCACTGCGGGGACGTCGGGCGACTTAAACCCAAGATCGGTGGCGAGCCGCCGCCTTGCATGTCCCTGGGGCAGCAGGTCGAGCAGGAAAGCCGGCCAGTGTCCGATGCTTCGATATTCCATATCGACCGGGACCTGGACCGACAGGGCATGAATGTCCACCAGCGGCCTGTCTTCGGAAAACGGGATGGCGCCCCAGTCAAAAAAGTAGTCCGCTTCGCAGGACAGGACCGTTGCTCCGGCAATCCCCCGATCGGGTTCCCGGATATCGAGAGTGGCGGCATCGTGCCAGTTCCCGTGGTGATGGATTTGCAGGGTCAGGGATGCCGCGCACATTTGATCATCTGTCCCAGCATAATGGGTCGCCAATGCAAGGTATTACTTTTTAGTACCCATTTCAATGGGACGAATGCCATCAGACCATGGGGAGGAGAAACGATGTCGCTTTCACTTTTCGACCTGAAAGGCCGGCGTGCGCTGGTGACGGGATCGGGTCAGGGGATCGGTTTTGCCCTGGCGCAGGGATTGGGTCTTGCCGGGGCTTCGGTCGTGCTGAACGGGCGCGACCGGGGGAAATTGGACAAGGCTGCGGAAAGCCTGCGGGCACAGGGGATCGAGGTGACGGTGGCGGCGTTCGACGTGTCCGACCATGGCGCCGTCGTGGAGGGCATCGCCGGCATCGAGCGGGATGTCGGGCCGATCGATATCCTGGTCAACAATGCCGGCATCCAGCGGCGGGCGCCGCTGGAGGACTTCGCGGTGGAGACGTGGCATGAGGTGATCCGCACCAACCTGGACAGCGTCTTCTACGTTTCGCAGGCGGTGGCGCGTGCCATGATCCCGCGCGGCCAGGGCAAGATCATCAACATCGGCAGCCTCATGAGCGACGCCGCGCGCTATTCGGTGGCGCCCTATACCGCCGCCAAGGGGGCCGTGAAGAACCTGACCAAGGGGATGTGTACCGACTGGGCGCGCCACGGCTTGCAGATCAATGCGATCGGTCCCGGCTATTTCGCGACGCCGCTCAATCAGGCATTGATCGACAACGTCGAGTTCGACACCTGGCTGAAGAAGCGGACGCCGGCCGGGCGCTGGGGACGGGTCGAGGAATTGCAGGGGGTGTGCATCTTCCTGGCGTCCTCCGCGTCGGATTTCGTCAACGGGCAGATCATCTATGTGGACGGCGGGGTGCTGGCGACGCTTTGACGGCGTTACTGGGGCAGTACGTTATTGGGTCGCCGCGAAAACGCGGCATTCATCGGCAGTCAAATAAAATCGCTATCGTGGCCGTCGTAAAGCTACATCGTGTGGAACAGAAACGACAACTCTGTTCCACTGAGATCTGAACAAGTAAGATTGGTACTACCTTGAAGAATTGGCTGCTATATTTCCCGCCGCTGCCGCCGCATTTGGACAACCTCGGTGGGAACCGGTAGAGAAACGGTTCCATCAATACCCTGTTTGCTGTTACTAGACCGGTTACTACCGTGCTCCAATGCTCTAAAGAGGCCTGGCACAAAATTTTCACTGAACCCCGCAAGGAAAGCGAATACGCAAATAGTTGGGATGCCTCCCTCGGTCAACAACTGTGAGTTTATGAAAGTCTTTCCAAACACTGAGAGCATAAATGTGTACGTTGCAAATGAACCGATGGAAGCGACTATGATACGTGTCATGGCAGAAATAGCCATTATGATTCTTGACGCCTCGGGGTCAATACAAAGTCGATTTATTTTTGTAAGGACAGAGAAATACCCACCCATGGCTCCAAACATCAATACTAATGGAAGTTGTGGAAATAGTTCGGGGGTTTCAGGTAGAAAACTTCGGAAAATCACTGCTATGGCTATCATCAGTGCCGTAAAAATAGTCAGTAGAAGTGCATACCATGATCGATCCTCAGTATTGCGTATTGCCTGTAAACGCTCTTGCAACGCATTGATTATGCCTCTTGCCTCATCAACTTGACTTTCCAAAGCTAGCGATATACAGCGAGCGATCTCACAATTAATAGCATCTCGTGAAGATAATGACCCCTTCTGTAAAGCAGATATACGGGATAAATCTGGGCCAATGAGTGCGAAAGTTTTATGATGTTCTTTCTCATCACCAAAATTTACGGTAATACCGTATGTTGCGCTCGGCTTATCCTTAAGACCAAAAAAAGTCTTTTCTGTAGTACATTTACGCCACCGGTAAATAGCATAATATTTTGTGATCCAATATACATCTACTACTTCACGACCAGCCTGATCTATTATTCCTGGAGCAATATCTACTGGTTTAAGATCTATATTACTTTTGACGTCTGAATTATTTATATTTTCGGATTTGAGGAAATGTTCTGCTGCATCCATTTTGACAGGAGATTGTTCTGTATTTGACAAGCCAGTCGAGTAGTTTGGCGCGCGCTCGTTAATTTGGCAATTCATCTTCTATGCCCTCACTGGTTGAAAACTGGATTGGGATATTTCATTCTGACTATGCAGATCAGACGAGTCATATTTTGAGCCATATTAGATAACCCTTTCAATGCCTCTCCCGACCACCTCCATTGGAACACCTCCCACCAGTCTGTTCCGTGTTGCGTTATCAGTCCACTTCCGTTGGCACCCTGCCGTGAAGCCTGCTGTGTGTCTAAGTTTCAATAATGTACTGACCCGGTTACTGTTCGGCCACCTTGGCGACGACGTTGATCGGCATGGTCTGGCTGCGGGCGCCTGTGCCGGCCAGTTTGCCGAAGGCGTCGAAGATGTCCTGCAATCCCAATCCTGGAATGGGCGTCAGGTCGTCGATGTCGGTGCCGTCGATCCGGCTCCGGTCGACGGCTGTCGAAGAGGCCAGACAGGTGATGACTTCCAGGCGGCCGGCCATGTCGAGCCGGATGTTGAAGGGGCGCTCTGCTTCCGGACCCGGCGGGATCGCGACTTGCTGCCCTGCCGGGACGAAGGCGTCCGTCTGGAAACGGTTGGGGAAGATGCGGGACACTTGCCGGAAGCTGTCCATGTAGTAGCAGTAGATGAACCTGTCCGCGTTGGTTTCTACTTGGACGACGATGGTATCGCCGGGGTTCAAGGTCGGCATCGGGCCGTGGTCGGTCGAAAGCAGGATCTCCGGGGGCGGTTCGGGACTTGGGATTTCGGCTTGAGGTTCGATGGGTACTGGTGCCGGTTCCGGTTGGGGGCTGGCTTCGGCCAGCGGGGCTTCGATCGAGGGCGGTTCCGGAACGGCGACGGAGTATTCGGTCAGGGCACGGTCGGCGGCGAACCATCCTGTCGCTGCGGCGGCGGTCAGCAGCAAGCCGAACGCGGCGTAGCGGCGGCGGGGACGCGGGTCGGTTGGCAGCGGGGCTTGTGATGGGGTGGGCTGAGGCTGCGCTGTCGGAGCGGGGATCGCCTTTTGGACAGCCGGCTGGGGTCGGGCTTCCAGGGTCCACCGCTTGACGCGGACCTGACCGGTGCTGCGGTCGAGATTGGCGTTGAGATCGTCGCTTCCGGCCAGAAGCACCTGCAAGGCGCGGCCGTCTCCCAGATGCACCTGGGACAATGACAGGAGGTCTTCCAGCGCTTCCTGGTCCAGGGCGTGGGCTTCGGCGACGATGAGAAGCCCAGCGTCCTCGCCTTGCAGGAGGGTCATGGCCAATGATTCAGGGCTCGGGAGATCGTCGCTGCGATGCTTTTTTGCCTTGGTCTTGGACGCAGCTATGGGAATGACTTTGGGGCGGACGGTTACGCCGACCTGATCGATCAGGTCGCGTAAGGATGCTCCGGGATGTGCCATCGCGATCATGACGACGGCGCCCGCCGCGTCCATGCGCGTCCCGACAGTTCGCGCCAGCGTGGTGGCATCGTCGTGAGCGGCGGTGACCGCCATGGCTCCGTATCCGGCCATCGCGGAAACGAGCACGGCGTTGAAGATCTCTTCGGCGCCGCCAGGGTTTTCCTCCCGAACCGATGTCATCCGCAGCATCGACATGCCCAAGCCTCGTGATCCGGAGTTTCCGTGTGGACCTCACCGTCGGGCGGATTGGCTGCGGACGCTATGAAGCGCCTCACATACGGGATCAAAAGCTCAGTTGAAGGCCGACCAGGACGACATCGGAGGTGTTCACCTTTTGGGACCGCTCGAAGCCGACTTTGGAATGGACATAGTCGGCCTGGAGCGACAGGCCTGGAGCCAGGACGTAGTTGACGCCGACCCCGGCCGCCCAGGAGTGGTCGCCGTTGACGTCCTGTGCCCAGGCGTACTGGGCGCCGATGCCGAAGGGGCCGGTTTCGTAGGTGGCGCCGACATTCCACTGCCAGTCCAGGTCTTCGAAGCCGTCGAACTTCCCGAAACCTCCTCCGACCGTGAAGTCGGAGATGCCGACCTGGATACCCGTCACCCAGGCGGTGAAGTTTTTGGTTCCGGGACCGTAGCCGTTGCCGTTCAGGACGGCGGCGCTACCTTTGAACGTCAGGGTCTCGAACTCCTTCTGATAATTCACGGCGAGGGAGGTGACGTCGCGGTACCCGCTTTCGGGTTCGTCTTCTTCGTCGTCGGGTTCTTCAACGACCGGCGTTTCCGGCTGAGGCTCCACGACGGGCGGAACCGGCGGCGTCGGTTCGCCGGGGCCGGGTTGCTCCGGGGTGGGTTGCTCAGGGCTGGGCGGCTCAGGTGTAGGTTGCTCAGGGGCAGGTGGATCGGGCGTGCCCGGCTCGCCGGTATCCGGCCCGTCATCGGGACCGTCGTCATCGCCCTCGTCGTCGTCATCGCCCTCGTCGTCCTCGTCCTCGTCCTCGTCCTCGTCGTCGCCATCACTGTCATCCTCCGAATCTTCGCCGTCGTCCTCGTCGTCATCGACGGTCTGGGCGGCTCGCGCCGGTGGGGGAGCCGATGCGCGGGTCACGGTCCTGGGGCCGAGAAATGCCGTCTGGATGGCGGTTCGGGGAACGGCGCTTGCAGAAGACAGGCTCCGCGAGGGAGCGGAGGCGGTGGTGGCGCGCACCCTGCCGGGTCGAAAGGCCACGACGGACTGACCGTTGTCGGAAAGGTGCGGGCTATAGGAAATGCCGGCCTGAAAGCCGGCGATCCTGGGGGTGTAGTAGTTGATCTTGGTCGAAGTCCCGATGTCGGGATAGAACGGATAGTAGTCGTCCAGGCTGAGCCTGGAAAAGCTGCCGTAGTCGCCATCGACCTGTCCGATGCCGACGCTCGGGGCGTAGATCACAAGCCCTCCGGCCACGACATCGTCGGTATCGCCGAACTCCAGCCGGCCCCAGGTTCCGCCGATATAGACGTAGGCCTCGTCGAAAGTCGTTTCCGAATCGGATTCGTGGCCGGTGACGGTCTCCAGCTGAAGTTTCAGGCCGTATAGAAGACCATTGTCGGCCTTGCCCCGGACGTTGAAGTCCAACTCCGTCTTGTTGCGGAACTGGACGCCGTGCGTGAGGTCTCCGAATACTCCGGCCTGGAGGGTCGCCGTGCCGCCTATCGTGGCGTTGAGTGTTCCCGGAACGCCTGGGAACGGGTCGTCTTCCTCACCCTCGTCTTCGTCTTCATCTTCGTCCTCATGCTCGTCCGCGTCGGCGTCGGTGTCATCAACCGCTATGTCATCCTGACCGCCGGGGACGGCGCCGGGAGCGGTATCAGGAACGGGATCGGCGATGGCGCTCCCGTCGTCCTCATCCTCTCCGTCATCCTCATCCTCTTCGTCTTCATCCTCTTCGTCTTCACTGTCATCCTCTTCATCGTCGTCTTCTTCGTCTTCTTCGTCTTCGTCTTCGTCGTCCTCTTCATCGTCCTCGGTGGGTGCAGCCTGGGCTACGGAGAGGAACCGGTCGCCTGCCCCGTCGCCTGCTTCGACGCTGACGGCGATGGCGTGTTCAGGGCGGGAGGTGCTGCGCGCTTCGGCTGATGGCGTGAGCATCAGGCAAGCGACCGCCGCAGTCGTGGCGAGCAGCATCCGCTTCATGAGGCGAGGCCCCCTCGCCGTCGTCAGAGCGCCAGCAGCCATGTCTTGGCATCCGTGGTTTGAGCGTCGATCGATCCCCAGAAGTCCCGCGCCGAAGGCTCGGCGGCGGGCTGGTCCGGGGGAATCCCCGAACCTTCGTACACGGCACCGTCCCACGCCCGATAGATCTCGTTCGACACAGCCCCCTTCCAGCCATTCGGCAGGCGGTACTTATAAGGATCGGACAGCGCGCCATAGGTCGAACGGCCGAACGACCGGGTGTTCGGCAGGGCACGCAGGGCCAGCGTCCCCACTTCCGCAGCACTGACCGTGGAATCGCTGGTCAGGACAGCAACCGGGCCGGTGAAGCGGGCACCCTGGGCGGGAGCCACCTCGATCGTCTGGACCTGAAGACCCGAGCCGTTCCGCACCGGCTGCTTGGTGAAGGCGCGGACTGTTCTGTCCGTCAGGTGCGAGGCCAGCGTGAGGGAGACGCGGTCCCAGCCTCCGGGATTGCAGCGAAGATCGACGATCAGACCACGGGCGTCCGCCAGATCCCTTATCACACGATCGAAGATCCTTCTGGCGGCCAGCACGTCTGCATGCCCCCCTTCCTTATCGGACAGACCCTCGCAGGCCATCAGGGAGATGTATCCCAGCCCGTCGGGCAGACGCCCCCAGGCGACGGCGTCGCGGGCGGCGACGTGGCCGGACCCGGACAGGATGCGGCGCCTGACATGGTCGAGCCAGCCCCTGGCGAAACCATCCGAGTAGTCGCCATCGACCGGCCGCCCGCCAGCGGCTTTCCAGGCACGGTTGAGCTGTCCTTCCCAGGCGCGGCTGTCCTCGTAGCGGTCCAGTCCCTTCAGCGATCCGTGGCCGTCCTCCAAGGCGCGCAGGGATTCCCCCAGCGTGTCGAACAGGTGAGCCTGGGTGGAGGGGCCGCGCCGGAGCGCCGCGCCGCAGTGCGCCCGCAGCGCCGCCCAGTCGATCCCGCGCTCGACAGCGAAGGCGAAATGCCCGGACAGTACGTCGAAGAAGGCGGCGGCGGTCCGGTTGGGGTCGGATATCCAGGCGTCGTCCTCAAGGTGCTGCTGCGCCGGCCAGCCGTCCAGCCGCTCGTACTGGAACCGGGTGACGGTTCCCCAATACTCCACTTCCAGATGGCCTTCGTCGTCCAGCCGGGTTTCCAGAACCTCCCCTTCGACATCGCTCAGGTCCGTCTCGTCGGCCAGCGCCGCCACGTCGTCGTAGAGGGTATAGGTGCGGCATGCCCGCTCTCCCACCGCGAAGAGGTCGGCGGTGGTGCGCGAACGCCAGATCCCGGCGGGCAGCGGCATGCGCCCCTGGACCCGTGCCGCCAACGCCGGGAGCGTCGTCAGGCCAGCGAGACCGGCGGCTGCGGTGGATAGCATCAAGGCTCTGCGGGTAAGAGGCATCTTTGCTCCTGTGTCGTGAGGACGGCGTCTTCGTCCGCTTCGGCCGTGAAGGTGAACTTTCCCGTTTTCGCGGTCAGTGCCCAGTTCCGGGCCTCGACCCGGCGGTCGCCGGGCAGGACGCGGACCAGACGAATTTCCTCGCCAAAGGCGCCGGGCAGATGGACGACGTCATAGACGTGGGTCCAGAGGCCATGGCCGCGATGCACGGCGACATAGACCCATTCCTGGCGGTCGGCATGGCGGCCGGTTCCCTGGGCGGAACCGACCAGTTCGATCGTGTCGGCCGGGCCGCAGAGCGGCATCGATTCCGGCCGGAGTTCGAAGGATGCGGACATGGGATTCTCCTCATATCTCTCTGGTCATATCTCTCTGGCGGGATTGCCGCGCCATGTCGAGTTGGCGGCCAGACGCTCGCCCTTCATCAGGAAGCTGTCGGGTCCGAGCGCCACGTTGTCTTCCATTTCGATGCCGTAATGGACGAAGGCGTTGCAGCCGATGGTGCAGCCGTCGCCGATGCGGATGTAATCCGACTTGAAGGCGCCGTCCTCCAGCGAGTGGGCCTGGATCGTGACCATCTGGTTGATCGTGCAGTTGTCGCCGATCGTCACCAGCGTCTTTTCCGGCATGGCGCTGCCGTCGTCGAACAGCTTTCGGCCGACCTTGACGCCCAGCAGCCGCCAGATCATCCCCTTGAACGGCGTGCCCACGAACAGACGCAGGTAGAAGACCTCGCTCAGTTTCCAGAAACGTTCGTGCTTCCAATAGTAATCGTCGTAGATCGAGCAGGCCTGCGGCCGCAGTTTGCGGAAGCCGAAGCTGGCGCGCTCGAGCAGGGCATAGTAGGCGACCGTCAGGATCAGCACGATCATCGTGAAGTCGAGCAGGGCGGTCCAGCCGGATTCGGCGTACTGGTCCATCTCGATGGCGCCCAGCAGGGTGACCAGATGCACGAAGAACCATTGCGAGGCCATGTACAGGAATATCGTGACGGTGTTGGAGATGTTCTTGCGGAACAGGCGGTCCTTGAAGGTCGGGCCGTCGCGGTAGTGCTCCAGTTGCTTGTCGCGGGCGACCGAGCGGGGGATCTCGAAACTGGGGGAGCCGAGCAGACCGACGTCTTTCAACTCCTTTCCGCCGACCGGCACCATCGTCTTGGTCCCAAGCAGGCAGTTGTCGCCGATCTTGTTGCCGGCCGGATAGAAGATGTTGTTGCCGATAAAGCTGTCGGCGCCGACCGAAACCTTCCTCAACCTGAAGGAAGAGCTGGAGATATCGGCGTTGATCATGGATAAACCATCGGAAACCAGGGTTCCCTTGCCGATCTCGCACAGGAAAGGCGTGTCGTGCTTCTGCTCGACCCCGAAGTTGGAGCCGGTCTGGTCTTTCAGCGATATCTTGTACCCGATAGCCCGCAGGTAATAGATGATATAGGAGCTGTCGCCGAACAGGAGATTGAAGAAGTACGAGTTGCTTCTGCTCGAAATCTCCCGATGCACCAGGAAGTGGAAGCCATATAGCGGATATGTCTTTCCTTCCGTCATGAACAGGTTGAGCAGTCTCGGGATCGTGACGATGCTCAGCAGGCCGGCAGCGATCAGGCCGAGATAGGCTCCGGCGGAAACCTGGATCAGGGTCAGATGGAAGCCGAGGTCGGTGAAACTGGCGCCGACATGGGCCGCGACCTCCGCCCCGGTGCCGAAGCCCAGCCATATCAGCAGCGAGTCCAGGATCACGAGGGGCAGAGGCAGCGTCAGGCCGAACAGGACGACCGCTTGAGCGATGGAGAACGTGGCCCGGCGGACGATGCCGCACGGCATCGGCTCGACCGACAGGTAGTTGTCCGTCGTCTCCCGCGCGGGAGAGCCGTGATACCGCTTGCCATCCGGGATAGCCTGTCCCTGGTGCAGCGACGACGAGTGTCCGAGCTGCGCGCCGTCGCCGATGCTGGTCCCGATGTCGAGGACGGCCGCCTCGCCGATGAAGGCGTCCCGGCCGATCGTGATCCTGCCGGTCTCGATCAGCCCCGCGCGTGCCCGGTAGCCGACCAGATTGCTGTCCTTCTTGATGATCGTGCCGTCGCCGATCGACAGAAGGTCCGGGCAGACCGGAACGACGTTGGAAAAGATCACGACGTTCCGGCCGATCTTCGCGCCCAGCAGGCGGAGATAGACGTTGTAGAGCGGGGTGCCGACGAACATGACCATCGGGTTGGCCTGGATCATCCGCTTGATGAGCCAGAAGCGGAAGTAGCCGAGGCTCCAGATCGGAATGCTCTCTTCCCGCGATCTGCCGACGATCAGCCATTTGACCGTTATCGGGAGAGCCGCCAGGGTGACGAACATGCCCGAGCCGAAGGCGACGGACCGGAGATAGGTGTCGGCGACCGACTGTGCCCCGGAGATCCAGGCATATCCCTGGACGAATCCTGCGGTCAGGGCCGTCGAGTACACGAAATAGAAGAGCAGTTGCAGGCCGCCGCAGAGCCAGTATTCGAGATCGCCGGCGACATGGACCGGGTCGGCCGGCGCCGTGGGCGCCTTCCTGTGGGCCTGGGTAGTGAGGAAGGCCGCGAAGTCCCGAGGTGTTGGATGCAGGTAGACCTCCCGCATGGACACGTCGGAATAGTTCAGCTTTTCGCGAATCCGGGCACAGAACCTTGCCATCAGCAGGGAATTGGCGCCGAGGTCGTTGAAGAAATGGTCGTCCATCGAGACCTGCTCGAGCTTGAGCAGGTCCATCAGGGTGCGCGCTATCTCGGCTTCGATGTCGTTCGCCGGCGCGATGCAGTCGGCTTTGCGGACGCTGTGGCGCGGTCCCGACGGCGGCGGCAGCCTCTTGCGGTCCACCTTGTCGCACGGGAGCATGGGCAGGGCGTCCATCCTCTCGAAGAAAGCCGGCAGCATGTAGGCCGGCAGGTCGCCCCGGATGGTCCCGACGATGGTCTCGCGGTCGAGGTGGTCCACGTCGTGGCGGAGCGTGTAGTAGGCCACCAGCTCGACCATGCCGGGTTCCGGCTGGAAGGTGCCGACGACGGCTTGGGCGATCCCCGGCACCCTCATAATGACGGATTCGATCTCCGCCAGCTCGATCCGGTAACCCCGGATCTTCACTTGGGCGTCGAGCCGGCCGAGATATTCGATCTCGCCCTTGTCCGTGATGCGGCCCAGATCGCCGGTCCGGTAGATCCTCGCCGACGGGTTGTCTGCAAGCCCGAGGAAGTCGGGGATGAAGGCCTTGTCGGTCAGATCGGGCCGGTTGACGTAGCCGCGCGCCAGCCCGATGCCGGCGATGCAGATTTCCCCGATGCCGCCCTTCTCCACCAGCCGGGGTTCGTCCGGAGTCAGGATCAGGATCTTGTATGTCGGCAGCGGCACGCCGATCGTGACCGGCTTGTCCGGGACGAGCATGGTCCAGGTGGCGGTGACGGTCGCCTCCGTCGGGCCATAGACGTTGAGGAAGGTCCTGCCCTGGCTGAACCAGCGCTCGACGAGGTTCTGCGGGCAGGCCTCCCCGGAAACCAGGATGAACCGGAGCGTGGGCAAGTCGTCGTCGAGGGTGGCGAGAAGGGTCGGCACGCAGCACAGCGCCGTGATCCGCCGGGCTTCCAGGAATTGGGAAAGGTCGCGCCCTACGAGGCTGGGGCCTGGGGGTGCGGCTACCAGCGTCGCGCCGGAGTACAAGGGGACCCAGATTTCCTCGACCGAGAAGTCGAAGGCGATGGTCATGCCCTGGTAGACGCGGTCTTCCGGCATGATGCCATAGACCTCGGCCGCGACCCTGACGAAGTTGCAGATGCTGCGGTGCTCGACCGCGACGCCCTTGGGCTTGCCGGTCGAGCCGGAGGTGTAGATGATGTAGCAGAGGTCGTCGGCCGGGCATTCGGCGGAAAGATCGGGGGCGGTTGGCGGTTGGCGGTCGATCGCGGTCCGCGCGTCGTCCAGGCAGATCACGTCGGCTGCCAGGGTGTCGAGATGGTCGCGCAAGTCTGCGGTCGTCAGGACGAGCCTGATGCCGGCATCCTCCGCGATGAAGGCGATCCTGTCCTTGGGAAACCCCGGATCGAGCGGCACATACGCGGCATTGGCCTTCATGACGGCCAGCATCGCGGTATAGGCCCAGACCGACCGGCTGAAGAGGAGGCCTATCCTGTCGCCCGGCCTGACGCCCGAAGCGATCAAATGGCGGGCCAGCCGGTTGGCTTGGCGATCGAGGTCGTCGTAGCTCAGTTCACCGTCCTCGGCGGTGACCGCGACGCGGTTTCCCGCACCCGTTTCCCGCAGCAGGGAAAAACGTTTCTCAAACAAGTGATCGAGGCGCTCTCCCGCCTGCCATCGGATCTCGAGGGGATAGCCCGGACAAGTCAAAACCTCTTCCGGGTCGCTGAAGGTGAAGTCGGCTCTTGTACTGTATGCGTCTTCGTCACCAGTAAGCGCGAAGCGCTCAAGAGCCTGCTCAGTCTGGTTCATGATATGACCATCAGCCTTTCTTGTCAGCTTTGAGCCTGGAGTGGTTCGGAGCCATCGAACCAGTTGCCGGACTGCGGCGGCGCGATGCAGCACCGCCGCGAGCGAAGCTCAGGCGTGAACGCATCGATGGGGTCGAATTGAAAAGTTTCTCAGCCGGTCAGGTGTGCGGGAGCCAGCGTGATGCTCTCACTCGGCGGCGGCGTCGGCTGCGGCGGTGGTGACGCAGTGGGCGAGAGCCGCGTGGATTGCGGATTCCAGGATATCCAGTCCGTAATCCAGCAGATCGTCCGGCGTGGTAAGGGGCGCCAGGATCTTGACCACCTCGTCGTAAGCCCCGGAAGTCTCGATGATCAGACCGTCGTCGAAGCAGCGGCGGCAGATCGCCTCGGCCAGTTCGCCGGACCCGACGTCGATGCCGGTCATCATGCCCCGGCCCTTGACGCGGGAGCCCGGTACCAGGGCCGTCATGGCGGTTAGACGCTCGGCGATATGGGCCGACTTACGCGCGATGCGGCGTGAAAAGGCATCGTTGGACCAGAACTTGCGCAAGGCGGCCTGAGCGGTGACGAAGGCGTGCGTGTTGCCCCGGAATG
>DASQKT010000477.1:0-11937 GCA_035630415.1 Skermanella sp. | reverse complement strand
AGGAAACCATGGCCCTCGTTTCGATGCGCCAGTTGCTGGACCACGCCGCCGAACATGGCTACGGCCTGCCGGCCTTCAACATCAACAACATGGAACAGATCCGCGCGATCATGCTGGCGGCGCACGAATGCGACAGCCCGGTCATCCTCCAGGCCTCGGCCGGTGCCCGGAAATACACCGGCGAAGCCTTCCTGCGCCACATGGTCGAAGCGGCGGTCGAGACGTGGCCGCATATCCCCATCGTGCTGCACCAGGACCACGGCGCCAGCCCGGCGGTGTGCCAACGCTCGATCCGCTCCGGCTTCACCAGCGTCATGATGGACGGCTCCCTCAAGGAGGATATGAAGACGCCGGCCTCCTACGAGTACAACGTCGCGGTCACCCGTCAGGTGGTCGAGATGGCCCACGCCGTCGGCGTCTCGGTCGAGGGCGAACTGGGCGTGCTGGGGTCGCTGGAAACAGGACAGGCGGGCGAGGAGGACGGGTCCGGCGCCGAGGGCACCTTCAGCCATGACGAGTTGCTGACCGACCCCGATCAGGCGGCGGACTTCGTCAATGCGACGGGAGTGGATGCGCTCGCCATCGCGATCGGCACCAGCCACGGCGCCTACAAGTTCTCGCGGAAGCCGACCGGCGACATCCTAGCGATCGACCGCATCCGGGAAATCCACGCCCGCTTGCCGAACACCCATCTGGTGATGCATGGCTCGTCCTCGGTCCCGCAGGAATGGCTGGACATCATCCGCGAGCATGGCGGCGAGATCAAGGAGACCTACGGCGTGCCCGTAGAGGAGATCCAGAACGGCATCCGCTACGGCGTCCGCAAGGTCAACATCGACACCGATATCCGGCTTGCCATGACGGGGGCCGTACGCCGCCTGCTGGCCCAGAAGCCGGACGAGTTCGACCCCCGCAAGTTCTTCGCGGCGGCGCTGGACGCCGCAAAGGACCTGTGCCGCGACCGCTTCGAAGCGTTCGGCAGCGCCGGTCAGGCCTCGCGGATCAAACCTCTCCCCATGGAGCGCTACGCGGAAGTCTACGCCAAGGCGGCGTAGGCTTCCCCGTCCGCTTCGGCGCTACTCACCGCCGGACGGCGACCAGCCCCTGGGCTGGAAGCCGGCCGGCGGGCTTTTCCGTTTCAAGGTCACGTCGGATGTATCCGGACGTTGGCATGGAGGCCGAGCGGCAGCGCCACGGGCAGCTCGACCCAGGCGACGGGACCATCCGCGATGCCCTCGGCGTCGAACAGGTGCAGGAAGCTGTGTCCGGACGCAGCGTCCACGCCCGTCCCGATGACATGGCGTCCGACCGGCAGGTGCTCTTCCAGCAACACGCGGTCGGGCGCCGCCCAGCGCTGGAGCACGCCGTGCTCCGAGTCCACCGACAGGAGCGTGTCGAACCAGCCGGCGGACCGCTTGGTGTCGGACTGCATCAGGACGGAGCGTCCTGAGCCGGCAGTCCCGCCCTCGGCCCAGCGCGGGAACTCGACTCCGGCGTTATCGATCGAGGGTTCAAGCCGGGCGGGTCCTGCGGGCGGCCATGCCAGCCGCTCGAACCTCGAGCGTGGATGACCCGGCAGCTTGGCGTCCATGACGGTGGCGAGATCGCGCTTGACGATATCGGCGTTGGGAAAAGTGACCACGTCGCAGAACAAGGTCCCGCCGGCGCCCTCCCACGCTTGGCCCAGGTGGAAGACGAAGCGCGCGGGCAGGACGGTCTGGCGCACGACCGATAGCTCCGCCTTGTCCACCAGGACCAGACGCAATCCGGCATCCGGCCGCCAATCGAGCGCGTCGAGGAAAGCCACCCGTCTGGACTTTTGATGGTCGATCAGGAGCGGCGGCATCACGAACAGCAGGTACCGGTCGGTCACCGCGAAATCGTGCATCAGCCCGGCATAGCCGATATCGAGGACCTTGCATCGCCTTGCCGCCCCGTCGGCCCCGATCTCCCAGACAACCAGCCGTCCGGTATAGTCCAGGCCGAAGTTCCACAGGCTACCGGACGCATCGAAATGCGGATGGCCGGAGAACGGCAGGTTTGCCAGCTCCTTGCCCCAGACGACAGGTCCCTTCGTTTCCAGCGTGTCCTGGTCGAGCCGATAGGCGGAGCCGGCTTCCCACAGCGCCAGCAGCGACCCGCCGAACGGCAGGGCGTTGATGTTGGCCGGGTTCTGCGCATCGGCAGTGGCGCCCGGTTCGGCACCGGGCGGCAGCGATCCGAAAGCCGGCACCAGCCGGCGTCCCGCCGCACGTTCCGCCGTCAGCTTGGCCGTGCGGATCATCCGGGTCCGGACGCTGGCGCCCCGCTGCCCGACGGTCCAGGCGCGGATCATCCCATCGCCGTCGAACCAGTGACGGTAGCGGTAGCCGCCCAGGGTATGGAGCGCCGGGCCGTTGCGGTAGAGCGTCAGCGACAGGCCGGCGGGCCAGCGCCCGCGCACGGCTAGGCCGTCGAGGTCCAGTTCGTCGGCCGGCGTTGCCCAGATCGAGCGCCATTCCTCCGGCGGGATAGTAGCGGGAGAAACGGTACCGGCCATCAATGATGCGGGCAGCATCGCTCCCAGCGTTGCGGCTGCGCTGCCGGCGAGAAAGCTGCGGCGTGTCGGCGTCATGGCTGCGGCTCCTCTCACTTCAGGGTGACGATGGTGCGGGTCGAGGCGCCCGACACGGCTATCGCGGCGGCGTCGAAGGACGGCCGGCTGAACCGGACCTCCGCGTCGTTGCCGAAGCCGAAGGGTTCGGTTGGATAGCCCAGCAGGTTGGCGCCGAGCTTTTCGTCGCCGTCGATGTCATGGAACACCGCTATGCCGTAGCGCCCGTCGGGCAGCCCGGCGAACACGGCCCTCACCTCCCCCGTCCTGGCGGGCAGCATGCTTCCCATGGTCTGGCGCGCGGCGGCATAGGCGGCTTCGTCCGCGTAGAGCGCCACCATGATGCGGCCATCGGCGCTTTGGACGTTGCGGATGGTGATCTCGACATCGGCGGCCAAAGCTGGAACGCCGGCAAGAAGGGTCAGGGCGGCGGCCCCCAGAATCAGGGTACGTGAAAAAGCAGACATGTTCCGGTCTTTCGGTTGCATCGAACGCTGCATATCCCTTGACACGACAGGAGCCGTGTCGGACATCGTGTTGACGCAGACCGCCCGGAGTTCTTCGTGACCGACAGTACCGCTCAAGCCGCGCCGCGCAAAAAACCGGGGTTCTGGGCACCCGGACGCTTGGCGCTTCGTGGAATGCAGATGGCGGTGGCCACGGTCCTGCTGACCCTGATCGGTCCGTTCGGCACCTTCACCGACCTGACGCTGCCATGGCGCGGCCTGTACTGGTCAGTCGCAATGCTGTGCGGCTTCACGATCCTGGAGCCTGTGATCTACAGGGTGCTTCACCTTGCGTTCCGACGGAACTGGCACTGGCCGTCGGCCCTGGCCATCAGCATCCTGGCGGCGGCGGTGCCGCTGACGGCGGCCATTCTGGCGCTGGAGTCGACCCTGCGTCAGCCTCCGGGATGGGGCCTCGCTTCGGTCGTCCCCTACTACTGCTATGTGCTGACGCTGACCGTCGTGGTCGGCGGCGTCCCGACCGCGTGGGAACTGTACCGCCACGGCGTGCTGACGCCCCGCCTGCCGGAGCCTCCCCGTCAGGCGGAGGCGGATGAGCGTACACCGGGAACGTCCGGCGGGCAGGCGACGCCCGGCGCCCGTCTGCTCAACCGCCTGTCCCCGGAACGGCGCGGCGAGATCCTGGCGCTGAGCATGGAAGACCACTACGTACGCGTCTTCACCGGCGGCGGCGAAAGTCTGGTCCTGCTGCGCCTGTCGGACGCCATGGCCGAAGTACAGGACGTGCCCGGTTTACAGATCCACCGCTCCCACTGGGTAGCATCAAGTGCGGTGGACAGGGTCGAACGGCTGGCGGAAGGCCGCCTGCGCGTGCATCTGATCAACGGGCTGGCCCTGCCCGTCAGCCGAACCTTCGCCCGCGCGGTGCGGGAGGCCGGATTGGGCAAGGGGGATCGATCTTGACACTCAAATCGATCGGGGTATATGTTCCTGTTTTGAGCCCTGTCGCCCTCCACACGAACGCTGGAAGCCATGCTCACGGCCGATGACGTAACCGACTACCTGCTCAGCAAAGAGATCAAGGCGAACGGCAAGGGCATTACGAACCTTGATGTTCAGAAGATCCTGTACTTTGCCCAAGGCTGGCATCTGGCGATCAACGGCGAGCGGCTGTTTCAGGAGGAGTTGCGAGCCTGGGTGCATGGTCCAGTCGTTCCCGAAATCTACTTCCGGCTGGCTCAGTATGAGAAATACCCCATCCCGGTCACCGAGGTACGGGGCGATCCGGTACGCGACCTGCCGGAAGCGGTCAGGAACTTTCTGGATCAGATCTGGACCAAATACAGCGCGCTCCGGACCGGAAAGCTGGTGGACCTGACCCACGAGCAAGCTCCCTGGCGGAATGCGCGGGGCAATACCGAAGCACGGCAGAAATCGGAAGAGCCCTTATCCTCCTCGGATATGATGGAGTTCTTCAGGACCAAGTACCAAAGCGTCCTGGCGACCCTGACACGGGCGGAGCCCGACCAGTCCTTCGTGGACGACTGGAACTCGATTGCCTTCGCGCCATAACCATCGCCACAAGACGCATACAGTCATCGCCCTGCCGGAAGTTCGATCCTGGATCGGTGCCAGAGCTTTCCGCCTGTTCGGGTTGACAGAAAGCTTTGCCAGTGCTTGCGAAGACCTGGAATTCGAACCACCGGAGCGGATCTTCCTCGACAAGGCGAAGGGCTTCTACATCCAGAAATACGTGGCCCATGGCGGCATCGGCATCTGCGATCTGGTGCTGATCTACTCGCTGGTCCCCGCCTACATCACCGTGAGGGGCGTCGCGGTCCCGGCTTTGCGTGAGAAAATGCTGAGGGACTGAGCGGAAGGTCGGACTGGGCTTGGTGGAAAAGATGGAAGCCCGCGCGTGCTCAGCCATTCTGCTGCTTCGCTCGTTCGGCTGCGCGCCTATTCAAGTCGTCGAGTAGTGAATGTCGGCTTTCATCGCTACTTACCAGTCGGAACTCGCCGCGTTCGATAGCATCGATCCCTCGTTTGGCGATGGCATCGAGTTCCGTCAGACTTAAGTTTCGACCGCTCATATCCATCTCCATCGAGCACCCCATGACGCAGATTGATGCGGGGTAGCAGGCTTGACAACAGCTTGCGACGAAAGGCCCTTGACCTTCCCACGACTGGAAGCCCCACATACATGGGCAGCATGAGATTCGAGGAGCCTGACCATGGCTTACGCTGCCGCAACCCCGACTACCAACGATACCGCATCCAAGTCTTCCGCCCTGCCTCCGGCCGAGTTCGATCTTGCCGTGGAAGGGATGACCTGCGCGTCCTGCGTGGGGCGGGTGGAGAAGGCGTTGAAGAGGGTGCCGGGCGTCACCGACGCCGCGGTCAATCTGGCGACCGAGCGGGCGCATGTGATGGGGCATGGGATCGACGCGGAAACGCTGGTCGCGGCGGTGGACCGGACTGGGTTTCATGCCAGTCCTATCGTGGAGGACCAAACGGCGCTCGCGGGCAGTGCCGCAGCCGATGAAGCTGCCGTGCGGCAGCGGCGGGAGTTGGTCAAGCTGCTGATCGCGGCTGCCCTGTCGCTGCCGTTGGTAGTTGGGATGATCGGCGATCTGATGGGGCTGCACGTCATGCCGCCGGGGTGGCTGCAATTGGCGTTGGCGACTCCCGTGCAGTTCTGGCTGGGCTGGCGCTTCTATGTCGCCGCGTTCAAGGCGGTGCGCGCGGGCGCCGGCAATATGGACCTGCTGGTGGCGATCGGCACGTCGGCCGCCTGGGGGCTGAGTACGTATCTGCTGCTGACCGCGCATCCGGGGCACACGCCGCACCTCTATTATGAGGCGTCGGCTGTCCTGATAACCTTCATCCTGCTTGGCAAGTGGCTGGAATCCCGCGCCAAGGGCCAGACTGCGACGGCGATCCGGGCGCTGATGGACCTGCGGCCGGACAAGGCGCGCGTTCGCCGCGACGGAGTGGAGCGGGAGGTCGCGGTCGAGCGGGTCCGCGTCGGCGATATCGTCGTGGTCCGTCCTGGCGAGCGCATTCCGGTGGACGGCAAGGTCGTGGAAGGCGCCGGCTCGGTCGATGAGAGCATGCTGACGGGCGAGAGCCTGCCAGTCGAGAAGGCCGAGGGCGGGCGCGTCACGGGCGGATCGATCAATGTCGACGGGTTGCTGACGGTCGAGACGCTGGCGGTCGGCCATGAAACCATGCTGGCGCGGATCGTCCGCATGGTGGAAGGCGCGCAGGCGTCCAAGGCGCCGATCCAACGCACGGTGGACAAGGTCAGCGCGGTCTTCGTGCCGGTGGTGCTGGTGATCGCGGCGCTGACCTTCATCGGCTGGTGGGCCTTGGGCGGCGATCTGGAAGCCGCTATCCTGACAGCAGTATCGGTGCTGGTCATCGCTTGCCCCTGCGCACTCGGACTTGCCACTCCGACCGCCATCATGGTTGGGACCGGTCAGGCCGCGCGGTACGGCATCCTGATCAAGGATGCGGAGGCGCTGGAACGGGCCTATGCCGTGACATCGGTCGCCTTCGACAAGACCGGGACGCTGACCGAGGGCAAGCCTCGGGTGACCGACCTGATCGCGGCCCCCGGCTTTGCCGAGGGCGACCTTCTGCGGCTGACGGCTTCGCTCCAGCAAGGGAGCGAGCATCCGCTGGCTCAGGCGGTCCGTGCCCATGCCGCCAAGCGCGGGATCGACGCCGGCCGCCTCGACGGCTTCAAGGCGCTGGCGGGCCGGGGCGTTTCGGGTGTGGTGGACGGCCGTTCGCTGCTGCTCGGCACCCGCAGGCTGATGGCAGAGAACAGCCTGTCCGACGAGGCGCTGGAGGCCAGGGGGAAGGAATTGGAGTCCCAGGGCCGCACCGTGTCGTGGCTGGCGGAGACCGGACCGGAAGCCCGCGTGCTGGGACTGGTCGCCTTCGGCGATACCGTCAAGCAGCGTGCCCATGAGGCGGTCGCTGGGCTGCATGCGCGCGGGATCGAAGCGGTCATGGTGACGGGCGACAGTGCTGGGGCCGCCAATGCGGTGGCAAGGGAGCTTGGCATCGACCGGGTCTTCGCCGAGGTGCTGCCGGGCGACAAGGCCGATGTGGTGGCGCGGCTGAAGGCGGAAGGTAAGGTCGTCGCCATGGTCGGCGACGGGATCAACGACGCTCCGGCGCTGGCGGCGGCCGATGTCGGGATCGCGATGGCGACGGGGACCGACGTCGCGATGCACACGGCGGGCATCACGCTGATGCGCGGCGATCCTGTGCTCGTCAGCGGGGCGCTGGACGTGTCGCGGCGGACCTATGCCAAGATCAGGCAGGGGCTGTTCTGGGCCTTCGCCTACAATACCATCGGCATTCCGCTGGCGGTGTTCGGCTACCTGAGCCCGATCCTGGCGGGGGCCGCGATGGCGCTCAGCTCCGTCAGCGTGGTCGTCAACGCGCTCACGCTGCGGGGCTGGAAACCCGGAAAATAGAAACCGATGCCCTTTGGATCAAATGCTGTAATCCGGCTCCGGCAGCGTCTGGTCCATGTCCAGCGCCGGGAACGGACCGCTGCACCAGCCGACCACCTTGGCCGGGACGCCGACGACGGTAGCACAGGCAGGAACGTCCTTGAGGACGACGCTGCCGGCCCCGACCTTGCAGCCGGCGCCGAGGATGATGTTGCCGAGCACCTTGGCGCCGGCGGAGATCAGCACGCCGTCGCGAACTTTGGGATGCCGGTCGCCATGCTCCTTGCCGGTGCCGCCCAGCGTCACTTCCTGAAGGATCGAGACGTTGTTGCCGATCACGGCTGTCTCGCCCACGACGAGGCCGGTGCCGTGGTCGATGAAGACCCCCGTGCCGACCGGCACCGCCGGGTGGATGTCGATGGCGAAGACCTCCGACACGCGGCTTTGCAGGAAATGGGCGAGGCTGTGGCGCTGATGGGTCCACAGCCAATGGCCGATCCGGTGCCATTGCAGCGCGTGGAAACCCTTGAAGTAGAGGAAAGGCGTCAGGTAGCTGTCGGCGGCGGGATCGCGCTCCAGGATGGCGATCAGGTCGGACGCTCCGGCCTCCACGATATCCGGATCGTCGGACAGGGCTTCGTGGGCCAGCCCCTCCAGCCGCTCTGCCGTCATGTTGCGGTCGCCCAGCTTATGGGCAAGCAATGCCGCCAGCGCGCAGGCGTAATCGTCATGAAACAGCACGGAACCATGGATGAATCCGCGCAGGATCTCTTCCTCGGCGGAAACCTTGACAGCATCGGCACGCAGGATGCCCCATACGGTATCGCTTGGCCGTGGTGTGATTTCCTGATTCAGTTCGGGAAAGCCCGGCACCGCCAACTGTACTTCGCTCATGGTTCCGATGCTCCTAAGCACGGCATACTGTACTGCAAACTCGAACAAGTCGCGGCGGCCAAGTCGAAAAGGCCGGCGGAAACATGGAACATAGGGGTTCCGGGCTGCGACGCAATGCCCCGCACCCCAGCTATGAAAAGAGTCTTTCCGGCTAATCCCGGACAGCCATCTGAAGTTCATCCATCAGGAGAAAAAACGATGCGTTCCAAATTCGCCAAAAGCCTGCACGCCGCCGCAAGCGCCGCGATGCTCGCGGGTCTTCTGCTCACCGGAGCGGGGAACGTTGCCCTCGCGTCCGATGTCGTCGAGGTCTGGAAATCGCCGAGTTGCGGTTGCTGCACCGGCTGGGTCAAGCACATGCAGGCATCGGGCTTCGAGGTGAAAACCCATGACATCGAGGACGTCGATCCGGTCAAGCGGGCCAACGGCGTGCCGGAACCGCTGCACTCCTGCCATACCGCCACCATCGGCGGCTATGTCCTGGAAGGACATGTCCCGGCGGCGGATGTCAGGCGGCTGCTCGCCGAGCGTCCAAAGGCCACGGGCCTGTCGGTACCCGGCATGCCGGCGGACGCGCCCGGCATGGATATGAACATGGGAGAACCTTATCAGGTGATCCTGTTCGGGCAGCCCGGCGGCAAGCCGGCGGTCTATGCAAACCATTGACCGGCAGACCTGATTTCTGAAATTCCGGATTTGGCGTGTGAAACTGGTTTAATCTACAAATTCGTTTTAAGTGGCCCTGGGGATCGTGTAGCTTTCCGCGATCCCCACGAACCGAGCCCGAAGGAGCCGGCCACCATGAGCGACACCAGCAAGACCCCCGCCCCCCTGAAGCCCGAAACCCTGGTGCTGCACGCCGGATACCGGTCCGATCCCGCCACCAACGCTGTTGCGGTGCCGATCTATCAGACCACCTCGTACCAGTTCGACCATACCGAACACGCGTCCAACCTGTTCGCGCTGAAGGAACTGGGCAATATCTACACCCGCATCCAGAACCCCACGACCGACGTGCTGGAAAAACGGATCGCGGCGCTCGACGGCGGCGTCGCGGCCCTGGCGGTCGCATCGGGTCAGGCGGCCTCGGCCATGGCGGTGCAGAACCTGGCGCAGGCGGGCGACAACATCGTCAGTTCGACCGACCTGTATGGCGGCACTTGGAACCTGTTCGCCAATACGCTGCGCCAACAGGGGATCGAGGTCCGGTTCGTCGATCCGAGCGATCCGGAGAACTTCCGCAAGGCGACCGACGAGCGGACCCGCGCCTATTATGCCGAGACGCTGCCCAACCCCAAGCTGGTCGTCTTCCCGATCCGCGAAGTCGCCGATATCGGTCGCCCGCTCGGCATTCCCCTGATCATCGACAATACGGCGGCGCCGCTGCTGGCGCGTCCGTTCGACCACGGCGCTGCCGTCATCGTCTATTCGACCACCAAGTTCATCGGCGGCCACGGCACCTCGATCGGCGGCATGATCGTGGACAGCGGCGCCTTCGACTGGGCGGCCCATGCCGAGCGCCAGCCGCTGCTGAACCAGCCCGATCCCAGCTATCACGGCGCCGTCTGGGTCGAGGCGGTCAAGCCGATCGGTCCGGTCGCCTACATCATCAAGGCGCGGACGACGCTGCTGCGCGACCTTGGAGCGGCGCTCAGCCCGTTCAATGCCTTCCTGACGCTCCAGGGGTTGGAGACGCTGCCGCTCCGCATCCGCGAGCACAGCCGCAACGCCTCGGCCGTCGCGGAATACCTGACGAAGCACCCCGCCGTGACCAAGGTGATCTACCCCGGTCTTCAGGACGGCGAAGCGCGCCGGCGGGCCGATACCTACCTGAAGGGCGGCTACGGCGGGCTGGTCGGGTTCGAGCTGAAAGGCGGACGCGATGCCGGTCGCGCCTTCATCGACGGGCTGAAGCTGGTCTACCACGTCGCCAACATCGGCGACGCGCGTACGCTGGCGATCCATCCGGCCTCCACCACCCATTCCCAGCTTTCGGCGGAGGAGCAGTTCGCGACCGGCGTCAGCGAGGGCTATGTCAGGCTGTCGGTCGGCATCGAACATATCGACGATATCATCGCCGATCTCGATCAGGCCCTTGAGCGCGCGGCCGGGTTGAGGGATGCTGCGGAATAACTGAGCGCCACCATAAGGCATCCGGGTGCGGACCGGTGGTCCGCACCCCATCTCGGGCAATAGGAAAAGGCATCACCATAAACCCTATTGAGTTGGTAGAGAAACTGGTGGATGATGGTTGGCGTCCAGAACGATAAACCAACGGAGGAGCACCATGTTGATCCCCACCGCACCAAACGCCCGGCAGGATGCCGGATGTTCCGCCGGCGGATCACCACGGAACCGGGTTGATCACGCGGAGGAGCGATGCCGATGGATGCGATGATCATTCCATTGAACGCGCGCCGGCAGAACTCCGCCAACGCCGCGCCCTCTTTCGACCCCAGCCGGCATCTTGCCATCGAGCCCCCGGCCTGGACGGTCAGCCTGTCCGGTGCCTCGGACGAAGCACCGCCATCCCCGGCCCTGGCGGCCCCCTTCAGACTACTGAGTGCCGCCGGGATTGCGGCGGCGGAGCGGGCATCCCCTAAGTTTCTGGCCGAACTGGCGCGGCACCCCAAGGTGATCGATGCCGTCAGCGCCCTGACCGGAACCTGCATGGTCCCGGCGCCCGCCGGCACGCAGATAACAGCCGGAGCGGTGGAACTGGTCCTGAGCCTGTCGAATACTGGCGCCTGGGCGGCGGGCTTCGCAATGCTTCAGCATCCCGGCATCGTGCTCCGTCAGAACGGAGGCGGTTCCGCCGCCTATGCCAAGCTGGTTTTTCTTCCCGAAGACGCCGTCATCGGCATCCATGACCTTGAAGACGGCGCCGGGGACGTGGAGCGCGCCCGCATCGAGTGGGTGCGCCACAAGACCTTGCTCTCTCACCGCAAGCTGGGCCGCCTGCTGGAGAACTTCGACCGCTGCGGCGACCGCCATGCGATCGTCCAGGAACTATGGGAAGCCCTGGCAGACGCCGAACACGCGATTGAGGCGCTGAGTTCGGAGACCGAGAGTTTGGATATCTTCTACGAGAGCTGATCGAGTTGAGTTTCTTGTGGGTGCCGGCGGAGTGACGCGGATGGCGTCACGCCGCTAAGATAGTCGATCATGCGACTTTCAAAGCATCCTCGACCGCTTCAGGATGCTTTTCAATTACCCGCAGCAGGATGCGCGCCGATCTGTCCGGTCGGCGTCGTCCTTGTTCCCAATCCTGGACGGCTCGAGCATCCAACCCAAAGCGGTTCGCAAACTTGATGCGGCTCAGCTTCATCGTCCGACGGATTGCGGCGACATCGACATCAGGCACATCGATCGTAGACGTTACGGTCTTGCCCGGATCGCCCTCCATATAGGCGGCAGCTTCCTGCATCGCCTCGATCAGATCGTCGCCGAGATTGCTCATTTCACTTTCCTCCTGCGGTGTGACCCTTTGATCGAGGCGGCTAGTTTACTG
>DASQKT010000476.1:0-5058 GCA_035630415.1 Skermanella sp. | reverse complement strand
TCATGCGCAGCCTGAAGGGGCTGGAATCGATGATCGGCGTTTCCGTCGTTCATTGGCACATGGGCGAGCAGGGCTGGACCTTCGAGTCCGGCCCGGGCTGCACCGGCGACCTGCTGCACGGCTTCGACTTCCTGCACCAGGTCTATACGGCAGCCGATCCCGGCTATACCGGCCGGGTCACGGTGCCGGTGCTGTGGGACAAGCGGGAGCGGACCATCGTCAGCAACGAGTCGGCCGAGATCATCCGGATGCTGAACTCGGAGTTCGACGCCTTCGGCGACGGCTCGCAGGACTTCTACCCCGAAGACCTGCGGGCAGAGATCGACGAGATCAACGCCTATGTCTACGACCGGGTCAACAACGGCGTTTACAAGGCCGGCTTCGCCACGGATCAGGCGGTCTACGAAGAAGCCTTCGACCGGCTGTTCGAGGCCCTGGATACGCTGGAGGAGCGGCTGGGCCGTCAGCGCTGGCTGGCCGGGAACCGGCAGACGGAGGCCGATTGGCGGCTGTTCACGACTCTGGTGCGGTTCGATCCGGTCTATGTCGGGCACTTCAAATGCAACCTGCGGCGCATCCAGGACTACCCGAACCTGTCCAACTACCTGCGTGACCTTTACCAGACCGACGGCGTCGCGGAGACGGTCAGTTTCGACCACATCAAGCGGCACTATTACGGCAGCCACAAGACCATCAACCCGACCGGCATCGTCCCCAAGGGACCGGCGCTCAACTATGGCGCTCCCCATGACAGGGGCCGGTTCGATACTCAGGACTGACTACGATGATCGAGGTTATTCCCTTCGCCTCCCTGGGGCGGTTCGACAACGAGTGGCTGGCCGCCCGCTATCATTTCAGCTTCGCCAACTACCGGCACCGTGAGCGCAACGGCCTTGGCCCGCTGCTGGTGTGGAACGACGACACGATCCAGCCGGGCACCGGCTTTCCGCGCCACGGCCACCGCGACATGGAGATCATCACCTATGTCAGGGAAGGGGCGATCACCCATGAGGACCATCTGGGCAATGTCGGCCGGACGGAGGCCGGCGACGTCCAGGTGATGAGCGCCGGTAAGGGCATCCTGCACGCGGAGTTCAACAAGGAGGCGGAGCCGGCCCGGATCTTCCAGATCTGGATCATGCCCGACGCCGAGGGGCACCAGCCGCGCTGGGAGACCAAGGCGTTCCCGAAGGGCGAGGCGGCGGGGCGGCTGGTCGTGCTGGCGTCGGGACGCGAGGGCGACGGTGACCAGGGCGCCCTGGCGATCAACCAGGATGCGGCGCTGCTGGGAGCGACGCTGCCGGCTGGGACGACGGTCACCCACGCGATCGGGCAGGGGCGGCAGGCCTATCTGGTGGTCGCGCGCGGCACGGTCCGGGTCAACGGCACGCAAGTCGGCGAGCGCGACGGAGTGGTGGTGTCCGGCGAGAGCGCCATCACTGTCGAGGCTGTCGGGGAGGCCGAATTGCTTATTGCGGATCTGCCCTAAAGCCGAGGGGGTCAGCGGCGGGTGCGGTGCAGCATCTTAACTTTCGATAAATTGGATACAGCCATACTCCGGCATCTAAGCGCACTAGATTCGCAGGTAAGTCCGCAATGTCGGCAAAGCCATTCACCGCAGAACTGCAACGCCTGGGCCTGCCGCTGCGGCATGCCGGCCATGCCGCACATGCCGAGCCGGAGGTGCCGCAGTCCCCGTCGGCGGCCTTGCCGCCGCCGGCTACTCCCGGCGCCTCGCCTGCCGAGTTCATGGCGGCCATCGACAGGATCGAGCGGCGGCTTGACGAGCTGGCGGCGCTCCAGCCGGCACCGGCGGCTGCGGCGGAAGTCGGCCCCGATGTTGCCGATCTCCAGCGGCGCATCCAGGACACCCAGATCGAGATCGCGGCGCTTCGGCATCCCAAGGCTGAGCAGGACCGGCTGGTGGTGGCGGGAGAGGAGTTGGCCGCTATCGTCAGTGCTACCGAGCATGCGACCAACGGGGTGCTGAGCGCCGCCGAGCTGATCGAGAAGACGGCTGTCGCGATGAAGGCCCGGTTGCCCAACGCTGCGGACAAGCGGGACCTTGACCTGATGATGGATGCCGTCGTCAGCATTTTCGAAGCCTGCAATTTCCAGGACATCACCGGCCAGCGGATCGGCAAGGTCGTGCGCACGCTCGACTTCATTGAGGAGCGGGTAGTCGCCATGATCCAGACCTGGGGGACGGAGGCCTTCGCCCATCTGCCGCATACCTTCGAAGTGCCGGTCGCGGAAGAAGCGAAGCTGCTGAACGGCCCGCAGTTGCAGGGCAAGGCGATCAGTCAGGCGGATATCGACGCGCTGTTCGACTGAGCGAGGCTGCCTGAAGGTTCCGGCCGGCTGGGAGCGTCAGGGCCGGGCCTCCCGAGCCCGAGACCGAGCCCCAGAACCGCGCGGCGGATCTCACGGTTCGCTCGCCGTCCGGACAAGCTGCTCCAGCCGCCCAAGCAGGTGGCTCTTGCGGAACGGCTTGACCATCAGGTCGGTGGCACCGGCAGCGAGACGGCGCTGATCGTCGTAGGCATCGAGGGTGCCCGTGATCGCCAGGATCGGGACCGAGCGGTCGAGCTGGGGCAGTCGCCGCAGCGCCTTGACCGTCATGATCCCGTTCATATCCGGCAAAGCCATGTCGATCACCATGGCGTCGAAGCGGTGCAGTCTTGCCAGCCGGAGCGCGTCAAGTCCTCCGGTCACGGTTTCGACCTCGAAGCCGGCGCGCGTGAGCATCAGGGCAGTCACCATCCCGCTGGCTTCACTGGGGTCGGCCAGCAGAATGCGCTTCCTGGAGACAGTGTTGTCGTTCGATCCGCCGCTATGCCGGTCGCCGGGATATGGGTCATCCATATGCAGGTCATCGGGATGGGGCGCCAGGGGAAGCGACAGATCCAGCCTGAAGACACTGCCTTGGCCCGGCAGGCTCTGGACGGACAGGGTTCCCCCGAGCTGATCGGCCAGCCGGCTACAGATGGCCAGCCCCAGGCCGCATCCTTCATGGAGCCGGTGCAACGACGAGTCCGTCTGGGAGAACGCCTGGAAAAGGCCGGTATGGAACTTCGGATCGATCCCGATCCCCGTATCGCGGATCGCCAGCGAAAAGCACGCCATGGCGCCGCTGTCGCGGATGCCGGGGTCCCGGCAGGTGGAAGCACAGGGCGACGAGCTGGGGCAGGAGGTCAGGATCAATTCCACCGAGCCGGCCTCCGTGAACTTGACGGCGTTCTCCAACAGGGTGCGAACGATCTGGCCAAGCGCATCGGGAGAGCCGATCAGGCGGCGCGGCACGGCCGGGTCCAGACTATACCCCACCGTCAGGTATTTGGCGGCGGCGGCGGGAGCGATGGTGGCGGCTTCGTTCTCGATGAGATCGTGCAGATCGAAGGCGATGGGCTTGAGCGCCGCCGGTCCCGCGTCGAGGTCCGCGAAGTTCAGGATCGAGTGGACCACCTTGCTCAATTCGCGTGCCGAAAGGAGGGCGGTATCCAGGAGAAGGTCGCGGTCGGAGCCGGAACTGCCGGCAAGCAGATCGAGCGCGCACAGGACGCCGTTCAGCGGCGTACGCAGCTCGTGGTTCACCAGGGCCAGGAAGGTGGTCTTGACCTGCTCGAACCTGGCCGCTTCCGCTCTGGCCGCATGGAGGGTCGCTTCGGCGTGGCGCCGGGCCGTGACGTCGCGAAAGGTGACGGCCACGCCATCATCGATCGCGGCCACCGAGTACTCGATCCAGCCTTCGATCCCCTCGCGCTCGCACCGGTGTTCATGACACGCCGTTTCGCCGGTTTCCAACGCCGCCGCCCAGCATGCCAGCAGTCCGTCGTGAGCGGCGTCCGGAATAGTCTTCAGCAGGCTTCCGCCGATCAGGGCGTCGGCCTTGAGCCCGAGAATCCTCTCGCCCGCCGGATTGATCCTGATCCAGAGAAAGTCCTCCGCCCGGCCGGAGGCGTTGCGCACGGTGCGCAGCACCGCTACACCGTCCAGCGCCGAGTTCATGATGCCGGAGAGAACCTTCTCCGGCGCCATGCGCAGGTTGGAGCGCAGATGCCGGCCAGAGCTGAAGGGCCTGACGCTAATGCTACCCGGTTCCCTGACAGGGGACACGATACGCGATATGCGGGGCATTTTCCTGCTTTCGCCAACCTGAGTTGCAAAATGCGACGCAGCCTGCATAAGCCGGTAGATATAGACTTACGAAGCAGCTTGCCCGATCACGTTACGCAAGGATCGGGCCATAGGACAAACATGGAGCTTTAAGAATGATGGGGAGCGCATCGGGGCGGATCGCCGGGTTATGGCTTGTCCTGGCGGCACTCAACGGCGGGATCGCGGTGGCGACCGGCGCTTATGCCTCGCACGGGCTGTCCGATCCACGAATGATTGAGCTGTTCAGAATTGCCGGCCAGTATCAGATGTGGCACGCGCTGGCGCTGGCCGGAGTGGCGTCGCTGGTCCGCCTGGAAGGCGTTTCCGCCGGCATGCCCTGGCTGCTGGCCTTTGCCGGATGGGCGTTTTTGGCCGGAATCGTAATGTTCTGCGGGGCGCTGTACCTGCTGGCGATCCAGGGGCCAAGCCCTTTGGGCGCCGTCGCTCCGGTCGGCGGCCTGTCCTTCATGGCGGGTTGGGGCGCGCTGGCGGCGGTGGGCGTGCGCTGGATGGTCACGGACCGGCGATGACCGTTCCAGTCCCTTCGGGCGTCTGGACGAAGGGGACCGCCTGTTCGCGATTGATGGACCAGTGATCCTGCAAGGTCTTGATGACCATCGCGGCAGCGGCGCTTTCGATAGAGTAGAAGATCGTCTGGGCCTCGCGGCGGGTCGTGACCAGTCCATCCCTGCGCAACCGGGCAAGATGCTGCGAAAGGGCCGATTGGCTGAGATCGATCGCGTCTTCAAGTTGGCCGACCGATTTTTCACCGGCGGCGAGCTGGCAGAGGATCAGCAGGCGCCGCTCATTGCCCATGGCCTTCAGCAGAGTGCCCGCCTCGCGCGCTTTCGCCTGGAGATTGCCGGTGTCCATCGTCGGTGTTGCGTTCTCCAGGTTCCC
>DASQKT010000475.1:0-12720 GCA_035630415.1 Skermanella sp. | reverse complement strand
CGCCACCAGCAGGAACACCCAGACCGGGATCGGCACCCCCGCCAGACTGGTATAGTAGACGGGGCTGTAGACATCGGACAGCCCATCGTCCAGCGTGATCGCTCCCCCGTTGGAGAAGTAGGTCAGGTACGCCCGGAAGATGCCGAGCGTCCCCAGCGTGACGATGAAGGGCTCGATCCGGCCCCGTGTGATCAGCAGCCCATGGGTCAGCCCGAACACCGCCCCCAGCACGACCGAGCACAGCATGCCGATGGCGACCACCAATACAGGCTGGTCGAACCATCCGGCCATCGTGTTCATCAGCAGGATCACCAGCCCGGCGATCAGCGCCGCCATCGATCCGACCGACAGATCGATCCCGCCGGAGATGATCACGAAGCACATGCCGACCGCGATGATCCCGATGAAGGCCGTCCGGGTCAGCACGTTCATCGCGTTGTCCAGCGAGGCGAAATCGCTGTTCAGGGCCGTGCCGGCAATGCACAGCACCACCAGCCCTGCTACGGGTCCGACGCCGTGCAGCCACGAGCCGAGCGACTTCGCGCGCTCCAGCCGTCCCTCTACCACGGCGGAGCCCCCGGATGTGGACTTGGACAGCGCCACCTCGGCCTAGTTCTTCGTTCCCGTCGCATGGGAGATCAACTCCTCCTCGGTCAGATGTTGAGCGTCGACCATGGCCTGAAGCCGGCCCGCCCGCATCACGGCGACCCGGTGGCAAAGGCCGACCAGTTCCATCAACTCGGACGAGATCACGACGACGCCATGTCCCTCGCGCGCAAGCCGCTGGATCAGGAAGTAGATGTCCCGCTTGGCCCCGACATCGACGCCGCGCGTCGGCTCGTCCAGGATGATGACCTTGGGCTGCGGGTGAAGCACCTTCGCCAGCGCCAGCTTCTGCTGATTGCCGCCCGACAGTGACGACGCCTTTATGTCCAGCGATCCCGTCCGGATGCCGAAGTCCTTGACCGCGGTCCGAAGCGCCTGCATCTCCTCGCCGGGCCGCAGCCACGGCTTCGCGTAGTGCTCCAGTGCCATCAGCGTCAGGTTCTCGCGCAGGCCGAAGCCGACATGCAGCCCCTTGCCCTTGCGGTCCTCGCTCAGATAAGTCAGCCCCTGCGCTACCGCCTCGCGCGGATTTCGAATATGGATCTCACGCCCATCCAGCTCGATCCGCTCGACGCTGTGGGGCCGCAGGCCGAGAAGCCCCTCGAACAGCTCCGTCCGGCCGGCCCCGACCAGCCCCGCGAAGCCCAGGATCTCGCCCGGCATCACCTCGAACCCGACATCCTTTGCCCAGCCCGGAACCGTCATTCCCGACACCTTCAGCCGGGGAACGCCGGGGGGAGGGGAGGGGTCCTTGTCGGGGTAAAGGTCCGACAGCTCGCGCCCGACCATCAGGTTCGCCATCTCGCGCCGGGTCAGGTCGCTGGTCGGACGCCGGGTGACGAAGCGGCCGTCGCGCATGACGATCACTTCGCTGGTGGTCCGCTCCACCTCGTCCAATTTATGGGAGATATAGACGATGGTCACGCCCGCCTCGTGCAGCCGGCCCATCAGCGTGAACAGCGCCTCCGTTTCTCCCGGCGTCAGGGAAGCGGTCGGCTCGTCCATGATGAGAAGGCGGGCATTGCGCGCCAGCGCCTTGGCGATCTCGACCAGTTGCTTTTCCGCGACGATCAGGTGGCGAACCGGCGTATCCGGGTCCTTGTTCAGCCCGACCTGCGCCAGCACGCGCGCCGTTTCCGCGCGCATCGCGGCATCGTCAAGCCACCAGCCGCGCTTCTTCTCGTGACCCAGGAAGATGTTCTGAGCGATCGTCAGATCTTCGGCGAGATTGAATTCCTGGTGGATCAGAACGATCCCGGCAGCCTCCGCTTCGCGCGAGTTCCTGAAGACCCTGGCCTCGCCCTCCACGAACAGCGCGCCGCCGGTCGGCTGCTCGTAGCCGCTCAGGATCTTCATCAGCGTGGACTTGCCGGCGCCGTTCTCGCCGAGCAGCCCATAGACGCCGCCGCGCGGCAGTTCGAAGCTGACGCCGTGAAGGACGCGGACACTGCCGAACTCCTTCACGATGTCCTCGAAGCGGACCGCGATGCTCATTCCCGGCGCCTCCCCCTTTGGTCGTCTGAGCATGGCCGTCTGGTCGCGGCTTGGACGTCACTCTGAAGGCGAGCCTCCCAGCCGTCAAGCTAGATCATTGATCCAAAAGGGGATATAGGCCGAAGGCGATTACCGCCCGGATGCCGCCGGCTTCCCAAGCTCCGTCGCGAAGATGACCAGCGCCAGCAGCCCCAGCGCGCCTGCGGCCAGCATTGAGGTCCACCAGCCGCCATGGTGATACGTCACCGTCGCCACCGCTGAGCCTCCGGCACCCAGCAGGAAGACGATGGTCATGTAGATGGCGTTCATCCGACCGCGCGCCTCGCTGGCAAGCGAATAGATCACCCGCTGGCCGAGCACCTGATTGACCTGCGTCGCGGCGTCCAGCGTCACCGCGAACACGACCAGCGCCGCGAGGGAGGGCAGGGCAGCCGCCCAGCCGGCCAGCACGCAACTGAGCGTCACGGTTCCCAGCGCCACCGCCGTCCCCAGCCGGACATGGCCCCGGTCGCCGAGCCGTCCCGCGAGTGGTGCCACCAGGGCGCCGCCTGCCCCCGCCAGTGCGAACAGCGCTATCCCCTTCTGCCCGTAGCCGAAGCTGCGCGCCAGCATCAGCGGCGCCGCCGTCCAGAAGATGTTGAAGATCGCGAAGACGATGCCCTGATAGACCGCGCGCCGCTGAAGCGCCGGCGTCGTCACCAAAATCCGCCACATCGACACGAAGATATGGCCATAGCCGCCACTCACCGCCGCCCCCTTACCGGAATTCGCCGCCCCATGGCTATGGGGCAGGGCTCTCGCCAGCCAGATCGACAACAGCAGCATCAAGCCTGCCGATACCCAGAACACCGCCCGCCAGCCGAACGTATCCGCCAGCATGCTCGCCACCGGCCGCGCCAGCATGATACCCGCCAATAACCCCGCCATGATGTTGCCGATGGTGCGTCCGCGCCTTTCCTCCGGCGCCAGCGACGATGCGAACGGCACCACGACCTGCGCTCCGGCCGAGCAGAACCCGACCGCGACCGACGCCACGAGGAAGAGCGCCGCCGATGACGAAAGTGCTACGCCCACCAGCGCCGCCGCCGCACAGAGCACGGTGGTCAGGATCAGCCGCCGGTTCTCGATACGGTCGGCGAGCGAGACGATCAGCAGCAGCCCGGCGCCGTAGCCGAGCTGGGTCAATGTCACGATCATCCCGGAAACGTTGCCGCCCAGCCCAAGCTCGGGCGCTATCAGGTCGATCAGCGGCTGGGCATAGTAAAGGTTGGCGACCATCGCGCCGCAGGTCGCGGCGCAGGCGACCGTCAGCGCCGGCGACAGGCCTTGGCTTGTGTTCGCGTCCTCCGCCGTGGACGCGGTAACGGATTGCGCGGATGCGCGCATGCGGACTCTCCCCTGAATTTCGCCGCGTCAGCGGCAGAGTGGAGAGCATGCGCTTCCATGGGATTCCAGAGATTGCCGCATGCCCGCAACGGCAACCGCTGCGGGCTCACGATGTTCCTGTCCCGGCTTCGCCTCAGCGGAAGCCCTGGGTTGCGGTCACAACATCCCCATCGTGCCCGACAGCAGCCTTTCGGCCTTCTGACGCTGGTCTTCGGTCAGCACGGCATAAAGGGGACTGGCGGCGGTATCCACCGCTTTCAGCGCCTCCGCATGGGTGGACATCATCCGCGTCTTCTGCTGAACTTTCTGCAACCAGGTCTGCGACGACGGAGCATCCGGTCCCATCATCTGATTGTGCATGGTCCGGTGAACCTCGGCATTCCGGCGCAGAGCGACGGCAAAGGTGTTCCACTGCTCCCGCTGGGCATCGGTAATGCCGATCTCGGTTTGCAGGAAGGCGATGCGGCCCTCGACATGCTCGAAGGGCATGCCCATGCCCATGTTCATGCCGGAGCCGTGCTTCATCCCGCCCATCATGGGGCAGTCCATCGATCCGCCGCCCATCCCCTGCATCGGCATCCGCATTCCCTGCATCGGCATCGCAGCGTCAGGTGCCGGTGCTGCCTGAGCTTCCGGCTGGCCGGCGGGATGATGGCCCTCGTGGCCCTGCTGCGCCTGTGCTGCCGGGGCCATGGCCAGCAATGCAAGAACTGGCAGCGCCAAGCGAACGAAAGTCTTCATGGTTTCCTCCAAAACGGCGGCCGAAGCGGCTGCAAGCACATTCCGGAGAGTCTATACCGTCCCCGCATCACGATCCTTAATCTGGATCAAAGGTCAGTCGATCCTGCACCAGCGGCATTCAGCGCTCCAGACCGACCAAGCTTCAATGCCGTTGGTACAGCTTGTTTGACATCGGATTTTATGCCTTACATATCAGGCAATCACGCCATTCCCATCTGTCATGCCCAATATGTAAGGCAAGCCTATGCTGGATCTGTTGACCCTCGGCGAAGAGATCGCCACCCAGCGCAAGGCGTTTGGACTGACCCAGACGGAGCTGGCCAAGCGCTCCCGCACCAGTCGAGCGACCATAACGGCCTTGGAAACCGGGTCTCAGCGCGAGCTCGGCTTCAACAAAATAATGTCCATCCTGACCGTGCTCGGCTTCGATCTGCGACTCACCACAGCCAACGCCGGCCGCCCCACCCTTGAAGATCTACAGCGGGACCGTGACCCATGATTCGCGTCTGGAGCGACAATCTCGGTGCCGGCCTGCTCGACCGCCACGGCACGCGCGGCGCGGCCTTCACCACATGGTCGCCCTGGACGACGGTTAAGCGACCCGCACCAGTTCCGCCCAGGCGATACCCAGGGTATCCGGCGGCAGATCGCGGGTGATCAGCACCAGCCGGGTCCGGCGGTCGGCGTCGGGCCAGCCCTCCAGCGCCACGGGCGGATGAAAGACGTGATGAACGCCGTGGACCACTACCGGCCCGGCCTCGCCCCGAAGGTTCACGATGCCCTTCACCCGCAGCAGGTTTTCGCCATAGGCGGCGCGCACCGCCGACAGCCAGTCGTTGACCTCCGCCCATTCCAGCGGTTCGTCATGGGTCAGGCACGTCGCCGCGATCCGGGCATCGTGCCGGTTGACGTCGTGTCGATGCCCGTGATGGGGATCATGAGAGTGCCCGCTATAAGCCTCCTCGTTCAGCCAGCGCCGGACATCCGCCGTCTTCGTTTCCGGATCGAACAGGGCGGCGCCGAACAGCCGGTCCGGATCGACGGCGCCATGGCTGACGGCCAGGATCGCAGCGGCCGGGTTGAGCGCCCGCAACCGCTCGGTCAACTCCCCGACTGTGCCCGGCGGCGCGATATCCGTCTTGGTCAGCACCAGCCGGTCGGCCATGGCGGCCTGCTTGACCGGCTCCGGCTGCTCGTCCAACTGTCGGGCGCCGTGAACCGCGTCAACCGTCGTCACCACGGCGTCCAGCCTGATCCAGTGGCAGACCATCGGGTTGTTCAGCAGCATCTGGACGATGGGCGCCGGGTCGGCAAGTCCGGTGGTCTCGATCAGGATGCGGCGGAACGGCGGGATCTCGCCGGTATCCACTCGCGCCAGCAGGCCGCGCAAGGTCGTTTCCAGGTCGTTGCGGATGGTGCAGCACAGGCAGCCGCTCGCCATGACGACCATGTCGCCATCGACCCGCTCGACCAGCAGATGGTCCAGCCCGATCTCGCCGAACTCGTTGATGATGACGGCGGTTTCGGCCATGCCGGGATGCCGGAGCAGATGGTTGAGCAGCGTCGTCTTGCCACTGCCAAGGAACCCCGTCACGACCGAAAGCGGCAGGCGGTCGGCTGACTTGTCGCGGTCGAACAGGCTCATGCGAACAGGCTCATGCTGGTGCCATCCCACTCTCTTCCCTCGTCCAATGGCATTATTGGCCCCTCCTTGCCGCTTGACAACATCGTCAACCGCCCTGAGGCTGGTAGGACCAATTAAGTCATTACCATAACGATGACCACAAAGAACGGCCAAGGGAGAAACGCATCGTGGATGAGGATCAACCCTCGCAGGATTCCCAAGCCGGCACTACCGGCGGCGACGTGGAACAGCCGGAACGCCGTACCTTCATGAAGACCGCCGGCGTCGTCACCGCCGCCGCAGCCGGCGCCGCCTTCGGCAAGTTCGGCTCCGCCCCGATCACCGTCGCCCAGGCCCAGACCACGGCAGGCGGCGCCAGCGCCACCAGTGCCTCGGGCGAGACGTGGTGGCCGTCGAAATGGGGGGCAGACGACGAGGCCGGAGCATCCAACCACATCACGCCGGCCAAGGTGCTGGAAGCGGTCAAGACGATCCGCGAGGGCAAGATCTACAAGATCGGCCGCACCTACGAGGCGGGAATGCCGCTGTTCGGAGCGCGCGTCTTCGCTCTCCGTATCCCCGGCGCACCGACCGGCGGCCCCTTCGGCAACAACAAGATGGTCTACAACGACGACTTCCTGTCCGCCGAGATCGGCCAGATCGGCACCCAGTTCGACGGCCTCGGCCATATCGGCGTCCAGACCGGCAAGGAAGGCGACCTCAACGACATCCGCTTCTACAACGGCGTCACCATGGCCCAGATGGCCAGCGCCTACGGCCTGAAGAAGCTGGGCGTCGAGAAGCTGAAGCCGCTGTTCACCAACGGCCATCTGGTCGATATCGCCGCCGTCAAGGGACGCATGATGGAAGCGGGGGAGGAAATCTCCCTGGCCGACGTCCGCGCCGCACTCCAGCGCCAGAACATGAGCGAGGACAGCATCAAGCCCGGCGACGGCATCTTCTTCAACACGGGCTGGGGTCAGCTCTGGATGAAGAACAACGACCGCTTCAACGCCGGCGAACCCGGCATCGGTCTGGAAGTTGCCCGCTGGGTGATCGAGAAGGATTTGTGCCTGACGGGAGCCGACACCTGGGCGGTCGAAGTCGTGCCCAACCCCGACAAGAACCTGGCTTTTCCCGTCCATGTCGAGCTTCAGGCCAAGCATGGCATCCACAACCACGAAAACCTGATCTTCGACGAGCTGATCGCCGACCGTAAATACCAGTTCGTCTACATCTTCACCCCGATGGCGCTGAAGGGCGCCACCGCATCCGGCGGCACGCCCATCGCCGTCACCTGAACCCAGCGCCTGAATGCGGGTCGCGGCTGATCGAAACAGCCGCGACCCAGGCCTGCCCCAAGCTCAGCCCGCCGTCATTGGCGGGAACCTTCCGGGGCAACAGCGCCTCGATCCCGGCGGCGGCGAAGCCGGATGACAGCCCCTCCGCCAGCACGCCGTTCATCAGGCAGCCACCCGACAGCACGATCCGCCGCAAGCCATGCTCGCGCAGCACCGGCAGGGACCAGTCGATCAAGGCTGCGGTTAGTGTGCCGTGGAACAGGTCGGCGCCCTCGGCGGCATCGCCCACCGTCGCCAGGACTTCGAGCAGCGGCAGCAGATCGAGCACGCCGCCGCTGACCCGCCACGCGCCCGGCACCGCTCGCGGCCGGCGGACCAGCGATTCCAGGACCATGGGAGCCTCCCCCTCGAAACCGGCATTTGGGCGGATGCCCAGCAGCCCGCAGGCCGCGTCGAACCAGCGTCCGCACGATGTGGTCGGAGGAGAGTTGATGCCGCCCTCGATCATCCGGCGCACGCCGTCCGCCGGACCCAGCCCGCCGAACCGCGCCGCGATCTCGTCCGCCCGGCCAAGCCGGACCAGCGCCGCCGCCGCCATGCGCCAGGGCTGCCGGGCGGCGACATCGCCGCCGGGCTGGGCCAGTTGCCCCAGATGACCGACGCGCTCGGCCAGCGCGCCATTGACCAGCAGCATTTCCCCGCCCCAGGAACTGCCGTCGCTGCCCAGCCCGAACCCGTCCAGCGCCAGCCCAAGGGCAGGCCCCTCCACCCCATGTTCTGCCAGTACCGCCGCCACATGGGCATGATGGTGCTGTACCGGAACCAGGGGCAGCCCGAGCCGTTCGGCGAAGCGGGTGGAATGGAAATCGGGGTGCAGATCGTGGGCGACCGCCACCGGCTCCACCCCCAGCACATGCAGCAGATGGGCGACCGTCTCCTCCAGGAAATCCACGGTCGCGGCGTTGTCCAGATCGCCAATATGTTGCGACAGGAACGCCTCGTTCCCGCGCGTCACGCAGACCGTGGACTTCAGATGCCCGCCGACCGCCAGAACCGGCGGGACGGCGCGCGGCAGGCGCACCGGCACCGGGACGAAACCCCGTCCGCGCCGCAGGAAAGCGGGAGCGCCCGCCAGCATCCGGACCACCGAATCATCGGCGCGGATGACGATGTCGCGGTCATGATCGACCACGGCATCCGCAATCCCGGCGAGCCGCCGGTGCGCCTCGGCATTGCCGATGGCAAGCGGTTCGCCGCCAGGATTGGCGGAGGTCATGACGAGCGTCAGTTCCTGCGCCTCGTCCAGCCATGCCGTGCCGGATGGCCGTCCGGCCGCTTCGTGAAAAAGCAGGTAGTGCAGGGGAGTATAGGGCAGCATGACGCCCAGCCACGCCAGATCGGGAGCGATGGCGGGAGCCAGCGGCGGCGCGTCCGCCCGGCGGCGCAGCAGGACGATGGGCCGCGCGGCACTCTCCAGCAACTCTCGCTCCCCAGCGTCCAGGTGGACGAACCGGGCGGCGGATTCCGCGTTGGCGACCATCAGGGCGAAGGGCTTGCCGTTCCGCTGCTTGACCCGCCGCAACCGCTCCACGGCTTCGCCGGCGGCGTCTACGGCCAGATGGAAGCCGCCCAGCCCCTTGATCGCGACGATCCGGCCGGCGGAAAGCTGCGCCAGGATTTCCTCCGGCGGATGCGACAGGCGCGGGCCGCAGTCCGGGCAGGCGGTGGGCTGGGCGTGGAACCGCCGGTCCATCGGGTCGCCGTACTCGGCGGCGCAGGCCGGGCAGAGCGGAAACCCGGCCATCGAGGTCTGCTGCCGGTCATACGGCAGCCGCCGCGTGATCGTGTAGCGTGGGCCGCAATGGGTGCAATTGAGAAAGGCGTAGCGGTAGCGCCGGTCGCCAGGATCGAACAGCTCCCCAAGACAAGCCGGGCAGACCGCTGCGTCGGGGCCGATCCCGGTGGCGATATCACCACCGGTCCGGCTGTGCCGGATCTCGAAGCCGCACTCATCGGGCACCCACGCCCGGTACTCCGTCTCGACCGCGTCGATCCGGGCCAGCGGCGGCGCTCCGACCGTCAATTCCGCAAGAAACTCTCCGGTGCCGCTCCCTTGAGCCTCCAGCAGGACGCCTTCCGCGTCGTTCAGCACCCAGCCGGTCAGGCCGAAGCGCCGGGCGAGCGTGAAGACATGCGGCCGGAAACCCACCCCCTGGACCTGCCCGCGTACCCGGACAAGGACCCGCCTGTCGTCGCCCTGCGCCATTCACCCGGTCCTGGTTACCAAGTCAGCGCTTGAATCTTCCTGATCGTGGTCACGTCGTCCAGCTTCTTGTCCGACTGCGCCTGACTGAAGATCTGGAGCAACTGGTTCAGCTTGCCGGCGACCGGACCGACGGTCGGACGCGGGAAGGTCATGCCGGGCACGGCATCCGACAGCCTTTGCCTGATCTCGCGGATCTCCGCGATGGTCCGCTCATCCAGCCCGCACTGGACGTTCCGGGTCAGCTTGGCGGCCTCGACCAAATATTCCATCACCTCGCGGTCGTTCATCGGCCGATGTGAGAGAACCGGCGCTTCCTCGGCGACCGCCTTCGAACTTGCGGCCCCGCCCGGTGCTATCAGTTGAAGAAGCGGGCCGACGTGGTCCTTGAGAATATCGGCGGAAGCGATGGACAAGCCGGACCGGCCGTTGATCGCACCAAGCTTTGCCGAGTAGTCATTGATCAATATCCGAGCCTTGCTCATCGAGCATGCGGCGATCGGCGCCGTCATATCTGTTTGAAGATACACAGGAATATGCCGGATCGATGAAAACCCCACGGCGACGCCCTCTTATGTTGCGCCGCTATAGTCGATCGAATTCTTTTAAAAGTAATTACCATCGATAAGCTTTACGTCCGCCTCCTCACCCCGGCAGCGCAACGATCCGCCGCGCCAGATCGCCCAAGCCCACGGCGTCCTCCGTCTGGCCCCGGCGGGCAAGATGCTGCCGATACTGCTGGAGCAGGGCCAGGACGGCGGCCTTGTCGGTAACGCCGGGCAGGGGCCGCCCTTCGCCGTCCGTCACGGTGATGCCGAGCGCCGCGATCGCTTCCGCGACGAGATTGACGGCATCAAGCACTTCGCCGTCGTCTCCGTCCGATGCTCCCAGCAAGGGTTCCATCAGATCGGCTATCGGAACTCCATTCCCTCTTTCACGCACTACCGGCACAACCTTCGATCATGGCTTGAAAACGAAGCCGCTCCGGCGCCGTGTCACGGATGCCGGAGCGGCATAGGTCTTCATTTAGCCTGGAAACAGGCTATGCCAAGAGATCTGGGCCAAGACATCAGGCAGGTCGAGCCGCCACATAGCTGCCCGGTGCGTCCTCCAGAACGGGGAGCGAACCGGCTCCCGGCTGACGCGCCGCGACCTTGCCTTCGCCGTAGCCGCCGACCCAGGCGTTCCACTCCGGCCACCAGGAGCCTTCGGTGCGGGCCGCCTTCTCCAGCCAAGCATCGGGAGCCGCCGGCAGGTCGGCGCCGGTCCAGTAGCAGTACTTGTTGGCGGCGGGCGGGTTGACGACGCCGGCGATATGTCCCGACGCCGACAGTACGAACTTGACCGGTCCGCTGAACACCTGCGTCGCCGCATAGGTCGATTTCCACGGGGCGATGTGGTCCTCGCGGGCGGACAGGAAGAAGCACGGCGTCTCGATCCGGCGCAGGTCGATCGGCTCGCCCGCCAGCGTGACGCTGTCCGGCTTCGCCAGCAGGTTCTTCTGATACATGTTGCGCAGATAAAAGCTGTGCATGGCGGCCGGCATGCGGGTGTTGTCGCTGTTCCAGTACAGCAGGTCGAACGGCAGCGGCTCCTTGCCCAGCAGATAGCTGCTGACCACGAACGACCAGATCAGGTCGTTGGCGCGCAGCATGTTGAACGACGACGCCATCGCCGACCCGTCGAGATAGCCTTTCTCCGCCATGTCGGCTTCGATGCTGGTGATCTGCTCCTCGTCGATGAAGACCGACATCTCGCCCACGTCGGAAAAGTCCGTCATGGTCGTGAAGAAGGTCGCCGACGCGATGCGATCCTTGTCCTTGCCGCCGTCCTTGCGGCTCAGGTAAGCCAGCGTGGACGCCAGCAGGGTACCGCCCAGGCAATAGCCGACCGCGTTGATCGACCGCTCCCCGGTCGCCTTCTCGATCTGGTCGAGGGCGTCCAGCGGACCTTCGAGCATGTAGTCCTCGAAGCTCTTGGCGGCGAACCGCTCGTCCGGATTGACCCAGGAGATCACGAAGACGGTATGGCCCTGATCGACCGCCCACTTGATGAAGCTATTCTTCTCGCGCAGGTCCAGGATGTAGAACTTGTTGATCCAGGGCGGCACGATCAGCAGCGGACGCTTGTTCACGTCAGCCGTGGTCGGCGTGTACTGGACCAGCTGCATCAGGTCGTTCTGGTAGACGACCTTGCCGGGAGTGGTCGCAATGTTCCGGCCGACCTGGAAGGCGTCGAAATCGGTCATCTTCGGCGACATCCGGCCATGGCCTCGGTCCATGTCCTCCAGCATGTGCTGGAAGCCGCGCACCAGGTTCAGGCCGCCGCTCTCCACCGTGGCGCGCAGCACCTCCGGGTTGGTCAGCGGGCTGTTGGTCGGCGCCAGGGTGTCGATCATCTGGCGCGTGTAGAACTGGACCTTGCGCGCCATGTGCGGGTCGAGCGTCTTGGCGTCGCCGATGCTGTCGGTCAGGAAACGGGACCACAGCAGGTACAACTGCTTGACGTTGTCCAATGCCGCGACTTCAGTCCAGTCGGCGTTCGTGAAGCGGCGGTCGCCCTTGTCCGGCACGATGACCGGCAAGGGGGCGTCGCCCAGCAGGCGGCGTGCCGTGTTGCGCCACAGCCTGCCGCAATCGAACCACAGGTCGGTTTGGGCAGCCAGCATGCGGAACGGATCGGCCATCACCGACCGCGCGGCGGCCAGCGCCACGTCGCCGATGTGCAGCGGGTCGGATGAGACCTTTCCGCCGGAGCCGGCCTTGTTGGCCGCCTCGGCCAGGATATGGCCGCCATGTTCGACGATTTGGCTGAAGGCTTCCGACATCGCGGCGGCGTCGGGAAGGTGGGCTTCGGGGAAATTGCTTTGGGAGGTCATGATTTCAGCTCAACCGATGATGTTGTAGCCGCCGTCGATATAGACGAGCTGGCCGGTCACCGACTTGGCGGCATCGGTCGCCAGGAACGCGGAGTAGGACCCGACCTCGTCGATGGTGGTCAGGTGATGGGTCGGAGCGCGCTCGGTCGCCTTGACCATCAGGTCGTCGAAATGGTCGATGCCGGAAGCGGCGCGGGTCGCCAGCGGGCCAGGGCTCAGCGTGTTGACGCGGATGCCCTTGGGACCGAGTTCAGCCGCCAGATAGCGGGTGACGCTTTCCAGCGCCGCCTTGACCGGACCCATGATGTTGTAGTGCTCGACGACCTTCTCGGCGCCGAAATACGACACGGTCTGCATGCTGCCGCCGCCGGCCTTCTCCATCAGCGGCTCCGCCAGCTTGGCCATGCGGATGAAGGAGTGGCAGGAC
>DASQKT010000474.1:0-6915 GCA_035630415.1 Skermanella sp. | reverse complement strand
GTATAGATGTGGTCGGTCCCGGCCGCCGAATGGAATTCCTGGACACCGACCAGGGCGCTGTGGTTCGGCTCGTTGGAAAAGGGGACGCCCTGCTCGACATAGCCCCGCGCGATCAGGGACTGGGCCTGTTTGGTGCTCGCCGTGTAGATCGTGTCGGCGGCGCCGGGGTGGTGCAGCCGGAACACCACCGGAAGTCCGTCGGCGGCGTCGTACCCACCCACCGTCTGGGCGGCGTGGCTCACCGTGCCCTGTTCGTCGAGTTTGACATCGATGGCGATGGTCTGCGGCAGAGCGGGCTTGGTGTAGATGATTCCCGGCGTGGGAGTGGTGCCGGGACCGCCGGGAGTATAGATGTCGCTGTAGCCGGTGACCGCAGCGGTTGGGAGAACGACGTTGACGAGACTCCGGATGGCCGCTTCGTCACCGCTCAGAACGATGTCGATGAGATTGTCGTGGTCTTCCCGATAGTAGGGGCCGTAGACGCTGGTGGTGCCGTTGGCCGGCGCCCCAAGTTCGGCCAAGCCCAGCACTTTCAATGACCCGATGCCGGGACCGAGGTCGTAGGTCACGCCGTCACGGTCGATGGCCACGATCTGCCCGTTGGCGTTCCTGGCCTCCAGCCGGAAATAGCGGGCGAATTCGTTCGGCAGCTTGCCGCTGACCCCGTCCGGAGAGAACCCGCCCGAGGTGAGCAGCCGAAGCCGGTAGACGGCATTGCCCGGATAGAGGGAGGCGCCGTCGTTCCGGATGTTGCCGCCGAGCGAAGCGGGCGCGAAATCGCCGACCGACGAGAACTTGGTCAACCGGGCGCCGACCATGGCGGGACCGGCCACGTAAGGATTGCGGCTTGCGGCCGTCAGGCCGACGGCGGATTGGGGGCCGTTCGGTCCGATCACCTTCAGCGGCGTGTCGTCCGCGACGATCTCGACCGAAACCGGATAGACCGCCCCTGGGGTCCCCGGTGCAAGCCGGTTGCCGAACTGGCCGAACACGACGATCACGTTCCGTTCGTTGTAGTCGTAGTTCGGATTGAGAGCTGCCGCCAACGGCGTCACCACCTGCCCGGTGTTAAGCCGGATTGCGATGTCGGTCGGCGATACCGTGCTCGGCAGCAGCGGCCAGCTGAACACGACGGGCAGAGCGTCAGCCTGGACGACCGTCGTCCCGTAACCGCCCGCCAGGAGGCCGGCGACGGGAACGGCGGAGGTGAGATTGCGCAACGGGGGCGTCGGGGTGAGTTTGGCGAGGTTGCCGTTCACGCCCGCTCCCGCTGCGACGGCACGGTTGAGATCGGCGGCGGTCGTCAGGCCAGGGATGCCGATGATGCCCTCGAATCCGAAATCGGCGGACAGGATTTTCGACGTTTCCGACCAGAGATCGCTGTTGATGACGATGTCGCGCCTTAGTTCGACATAAGCTGGAAACTGGTAGGGCACATCATCCATGGGCAGTACATCCATCTGTGACGCCATGTCCATTCAGGACCGGCCAACAGACGACCCACAGCGTGCCATCCGTGCCGTTCGCTTCATGGAGCCATCGCTCTCATCAGGATAGTACTATGGTTAAACCATTAGAGGTAGCTCTATTGTATCATCCGGCCGTGTTCGCGATCACCATCGGCGACGGCAGCGGTTCGTCATCATATCGGCGATGGAAGTAAACTAGCCGGTGAACAGGGGGTTGATGATATCCCGTTCCGCATCCCAGTCTCCTTGTCGGCGGCTTTCAACCGCCGACAAGGAGAATCATTGGGACAGGTTCTCAGCCGGAATATGCAACGAACACCACCAGCGACCGCGCCGCCACTTCCACCGCCTCTTCGCCGCCCGGCGTCTCGAAGCCTTCGCCATCGGGCGCATTGGTATCGATCACCGCTTTCCAGACCCGACCTTCCCGCTCGGGGAGCTTGAACGGCACGGGACCGTCGAAGGCGTTGAACGCGACGATGACGTCGTTCCACTCACCCTCGCCGGTCAGGTCGTCGCGCGACAGGCGGAGCGCTATCGACTTGACGCCGGCGTCTTCCCAATGCTCCGGCGTCTGCTCGCCGCCGCCGGGATTGAACCAGGTGACCGACATCCCGTCCCGGAAGCTCTCGCGTCGCAGGATCGGCTGGGACTGGCGGATTTCGATCAGCCGGCGGGTGAACGCCATCAGCGCGTTGCCGCTGTCGCCGATGCCTTCCCAATCCACCCAGGAGATATCGCTGTCCTGACAGTACCCATTGTTGTTGCCGCCCTGGCTCCGGCCGAACTCGTCGCCCGCCAGGATCATCGGCGTGCCGTGCGACAGCAGCAGCGTCGCCAGGAAGTTACGCTTCTGGCGCTCGCGGACGGCGATGATGCCTTCGTCGTCGGTCAAGCCCTCGGCGCCGTAGTTGAAGCTCCGGTTGTCGGAATGGCCGTCCTTGTTGTCCTCGCCGTTCGCCTCGTTGTGCTTTTCGTTGTACGAGACGGTGTCGTTGAGGGTGAAGCCGTCATGGGCGGTGATGAAGTTGACGCCCGCCCAGGGGCGACGGCCCCGGATGTCGTAAACGTCGCCCGACCCGGTCACGCGTGCGGCCAAGTCCTGCATGACGCCTTCGGTGCCCTTCCAGTAGTCGCGGACAGTGTCGCGGTACTTGTCGTTCCACTCGGCCCAGCCGGGCGGGAAGCCGCCGACCTGATAGCCGCCCGGTCCGATGTCCCACGGCTCGCCGACCAGCTTGACCTTGCTCAGCACCGGGTCCTGACCGACCGCGTCGAAGAAGCCGCCGCGCTGGTCGAAGCCGTGCGGCTCGCGTCCCAGGATCGTGCCCAGGTCGAAGCGGAAGCCATCGACATGCATGTCCGTCGCCCAGTAGCGCAGCGAGTCCAATACCATCTGAAGGACGCGCGGATGCGACGTGTTGACGGTGTTGCCTGTGCCGGTGTCGTTGATGTAGTAGCGCGGCTCGTCCGGCATCGTCCGGTAATAGCTGAAGTTGTCGATGCCCTTGAACGACAGCGTCGGCCCCAGCTCGTTGCCTTCGGCGGTGTGGTTGTAGACGACATCCAGGATCACCTCGATCCCGGCGTCGTGGAACGTCCGCACCATGTCGCGGAAGCCGTTCAGCCCGCCCGGCCCCAGATAGCGCTGTTCCGGCGCGAAGAACGCCATCGTGTTGTAGCCCCAGAAATTGGTGAGGCCCTTGGACATCAGGTGTTCGTCATCGGGAAACGCGTGGATCGGCAGCAGCTCCACCGACGTGACGCCCAAACTCTTGATGTAATCGACGATCGCCTTGTCGGCCATGCCGTCGAAGGTGCCGCGCAGGTTCTCCGGAATGGCCGGGTGCCGCTTGGTGAAGCCGCGCAGATGGGTCTCGTAGAAGATCGTCTTCGCCCAGGGAATACGCGGCTTCGCGTCGCCCTTCCAGTCATAGGCGTTGGGATCGACCACGATGCACTTCGGCGTCCCCTTGGCGCTGTCGTCGGCGTTGAACGACAGGTCCTTGTCCTCGTCGTTCAGGATATAGCCGAAATGGGCCGGCGACCACTCGACCTCGCCATGCAGCGCCCTGGCATAGGGGTCCAGCAGCAGCTTGTTGGGATTGAAGCGGTGGCCGTTCTCGGGATCGTAGGGGCCGTGGACCCGATAGCCGTAGAGCGTGCCCGGACCGACGCCCGGCAGGAAGCCGTGCCAGATCTCGTTGGTGTATTCCGGCAGCGTGATACGCTCGACTTCCTCACCGCTCGTCTCGTCGAAGAGGCAGAGTTCCACCCGCTCGGCATGGGCGGAGAATATGGCGAAGTTGGTCCCTTCGCCGGTCCATGTAGCGCCCAGCACGGTATGATCGCCCGCCTCGACGGTGCGGCTGGTATTGGTCAAGTCCGGCATTGATGTCCCTGTTGGTTCATGAGCGCGTAAAGCTCGCCCCCATGAACCAAAGCCGCTCGATATGGTTGCGGCAAGGACAGTGGAAATTTTGCGCAGGAGTTGGAATGCTCAGCTTGTGTAAGGAAGTGCCCGGACCAAGTCCAGGCACCTCCCAGCGACATTTAAACAAGTATTCTCACGCAACAAACTTGCACTGCGATGCCGGTGTCCGGGTATCCATGTTGCGTCCCCGATTGACGTGGTCGTCCGCCTCCGCAAGGCTGCCGATCATGCGGGCGTAGAGGAACAGCGTGAACGCCGCCGTTTCCAGCGCCGCCGCCGGGAAAGCGCCGCTGCGGTAGGGCTGCCACAGCATCTTCAGCAGCAGCGCCGCGATCACGGCGTCGATGTTGACGCAGTAGACGGTGCGGGAAACGCCGGCGTCGAACAGCGCCTGCACCAGGGCGCGGTAATAGTCGTGGAAGACGTTGTATTCGCCCCGCTCCCGCATCAGGCCCCAGATGAAGACTTCGCGCGGGTCGTGGTTGACCGGCTTGTCCTTGAATACCGGATGGTTGACGCCGGGGATCTTCTGGATGTCCAGGCTGCCCGCCGTCTTCCGGTTCGACTTGTACTGCGCGTAGACCTCCGTATAGCGCGCCGCCAGCGCCGTCAGGTCCAGCCCGTGGCCGCTGTCGCCCGGATCGGTCAGGTCGGCGTCGCGGAACTGGTCGAGCAGGAAGGCGATGCCCTCGTAGCCGTTGCCGCCATGCGCGTAACCGCTGTGGGACAGGAAGCCGACCAGCGCCTTGTTCAACTGCACCCGCTCCGGCGTCTCCGGCCCGTCGGCCGACACGGCACCCTTGACGCCCTGGATGCTGATGGCGCCCGGACCGTTGGTCAGCAGCAATCCGATCAGCGTCTGGAAGACGAACAGATCCTCGGTCTTCGGCTCCTGACCCAGCAGCCCCAGATAGGCCACCTCGTTCAGCGACCGGCTTCCCAGTATTTCCTCATTCGAAACACCGCAGAAACGCCCGGCCTCATGCCGCTCCGCCGGGACCGACGCCCCCAGCAGCGTGCCGGCCAGCTTCAGGCTCCAGGGCAGGTTCTCCACCGACAGCCGGGAAATCCGCTTCCGCATCAGCGGACCCCAGGCCAGCGTCGCCGAAACAGCCGCCAGCACCCCGTCCGCCGTCGGATGCCCGCCCAGACTTTCCAGATAGCGCACGAACGCCGACCGCACGCCTCGCGCCCGCAGCCCTGACAACAGAGCTTCCGCCTCGGCATCCTTCTTCTTTCCCACCAGAACGCCGCGCATGGCGTCGTCCGGAACGACCGCAGCGAAATCGAACTCCTCGTCCAGCGCGTTCTTCAGCCCGGCTTCGGCGAAGGCATCGACCAGGAACCGCACCGCACGCCGCGCCGGTTCCACCCGCCGGGGACCGATCAGGCAGGCCGCCGCCGCCATCACCGCGTTAGGCGCGTTGCCGTCCTCCCGCGATGCCTGCGCCGCCACCAGCACCGGCGTCCCATGCAGGTTCAGGAACGATCCTACCGCCACATTGACCAGGGCGCGGTCATTCTCGCCGCCCGCCTCATGCACCAGCGACAGGGCGATGTTGGTCTCCAGCGGGTTCTGCGCCGCGTCCAGCATCGTAACACCGTGAAGGCTGGCGACCTGGGTCTTCGGGTCCAGTTGCGAAGCGCCCGACGCGTCCTTCAGCGTCTGGCGCGGAAACACCGTGCCGACCTGCCGGTTCAGATACGCTATCTGCTCGTTGTAAGGCGCCACCGCCTCGACCACCGGCAGGTCCAGCGCTGCGGGCAGCGAGATCCCCCGCGTCGATGCGAACCAGGGCTTCAGCGCCAAACTGCCTTCGGGCGGGAAGTCCGGCCGCGTCGCGTTCTCCCGCATCACGGCGGTCAACGCCATCGGGATATGCGCGATGTTGGTGACGACGGCGCCGCGCGCCGAGAACACCGGGTTCTCCGGCGTGAAGATGCCATCGACGCCGAACTTCGCCATGAACCACTGTTCCTTGGCCCCGGCGTCGTCGTCTCCCCCCGCCATGGCGCCTGCGTGCCCAACGGCCCGCGTCAGCCGCGCCTTCCAGCGTCCGACGACGCAGGCGACCACCGGCTTGTTGAAGTCGGCCTCAAGCTCGTAATGACCACCCGGCTCGGCATAGAGCACCGCCGCCTTGCTGCGCGCGTCGTTCGCCAGCGCGAAGGCGAACTCCGGTGCGGCATAGTGGATGTAGATGTCCTTGCCGCTGGAGATCGCCGTCGTCGTGCCCCAGCCCGCCATCCGCAGATACGTCGCGATCGTCGTCGTGAAGTTGCCGGAGTTCGACAGGATCGCGATCGAGCCTTTCTTCAGCGCCTCCGCCGGGTTGTCGCCGCCCAGAGCCCCGCCGATCCGCACCTCGTTCCAGGCATCCGCCACGCCCAGGCTGTTGCCGCCGAAGATGTCGATGCCGTTCTGCTGGCCCATCGCCCGGATCTCGCGGGCGTCGTGGACCGACAGCTTTTCCGTCACGATGAAGATCTTGTTGAGTTCCGGGTTGACCCGGATCAGTTCGGCGACGCCGTCGCGGGCGGCCGACGGCGGCAGGTAGACGACGCCGCAGTTGAAGCGGTGTCCCGCCTGCATGCCCTCCCGCACGCTGTTATAGACGGGAACGTCGCCCAGCGACGTTTCCAGCACTTGGCCGCTCCGTCCCGGCGAAGTCCCGAACACGACGTTGCCGCCGGAATAGACGTGCCCGACGGGCGTCACGTCCTTCGACTCCCCGCCCAGGATGTTCAGGACGCAGACCCGGTCCTGACGTGTCGCGATCTGCGACAGCGAATTGATGCCGACATAGTATTTGAACTCGCCGAAACCTTGCTTGAACATCGTCGTTTCCTCCCGGATTTTTTCAGGCCGCTGTGCGGGTGTTCTTCAGACTGGCCGCGATCTGATCGCGCCCGCCCGCCTTCATCCACTCATCGACCTGCCGGGCGAAGCCGACGACCTCGCTCATGTCGCTGTCGAAGCCGAAGATGTGATAGGGCACGCCCAGCGCCTCT
>DASQKT010000473.1:0-4249 GCA_035630415.1 Skermanella sp. | reverse complement strand
AAGATGCACCGCGAAGGTCTTGCCCCGGCTGGCCCGCCGGACGCCCAGGGCCGGCGTCACGGCGGCTCGGCCGCAACTGATCAGCAGGTCGGGCCAGGGCGGCTCCAGCGCGTCGCTGCCGGGAGCGGTCGAGTGCCGCGGCCCCAGCCGGAAGAACGGGCTTAGTTGCTTCCACGGCGTGCGCAGCGTCACTCTCTTGATGACCGGGGTGATGCCGACTGCCTCGGCCAGTCCAATGCACTGGTTTTCCATGCCGGCCTTGCCGTCGCTGACAACCCAGCAGGTTAGATTTTGCACGATCGCGGGCCTTCTTCGTTGCTGACCGGTGACGGGGCCGTGGTCGGGAATAGCACATTCCGCCTATTATAAAGTTTCGCACTTGTAAGGCGGCTTGGACTTGGCGTAAACCAGTGGTCTGTGTAATATCCTTTCCAATTCATCCCTAGAGGCTACAAGAGAAAACCATGCGGCGAGTCAAACTCGACCGGATTGACCGGCGCATTCTGCGCGACCTTCAGGCCGATGGTCGCATGACCAACGTCGAACTCGCGCGGCGTGCCGGCATCTCGGCTCCACCCTGCCTGCGGCGCGTCCGTGCCCTGGAAGAGGCTGGTTTCATCCGTGGCTACCATGCCGATATCAACCCCGAAGCCCTCGGTTATGGCGTGACCGTGTTCGCCCATGTCGGGCTGACAAGCCAAGCCGAAGCGGACCTAAAGAAATTCGAGGAGCTGGTCAATAGCTGGCCGCTGGTGCGCGAGTGCAACATGCTCGCCGGCGAGACGGATTTCCTGCTGAAGATCGTCGCGGAGGACTGGGATTCCTACCAGCGCTTCCTGACGACCAAGCTGACCAGCGCCCCCAACGTCAGCCACGTCAAGTCCGCCCTCGCCATCAGAACGTCCAAGTCGCAGCCCGGCGTTCCGATCGACACCGAGATCGGCGACCTGCCGGACGAGGACGAGCTGGAGGAGGAAGAGTAGGCGGTTCCGCCGTCTACTCCTTAATTGCGTCGGCTTGGTGGATCGCATACAGTGACATGACTGTTTCTGGAGCGGTGGCATGGTAGACAAGAGCGACCTGATACTCTCGGCGATCGAGCGGGTGCATGCGAAACTGACGATCATTGAGGCCGATCTCAATGGATTGAAGGCTGATTTCGCTGCAAAGAAGGTCGATGACAGCGAGCTATCGGTTGCTCTGAATGAGATGGATACCAGGATAGGTCTGGTAGCAGCTCATTACCAATTGGTCGGCCGGGTTGAGCAAATCTCCGACCAGATATTGTGACATTTCAGCTGTCACGCCTGACACACCCACCCATCGATCCTCCAAAACAAAAATGCGGGCTTTCGCCCGCATTTTTCGTTTCAGCCGAGTGACCGACCAAGCCCGTATCAGCGGAACTCGACCTTTACGACCTCATAGCTCTTCGAGCCGCCGGGGGTGGGGACCTCCACCATGTCGCCGACGGTCTTGTTGATCAGCGCCCGCGCCAGCGGCGAGTTGACCGACAGCAGGCCGGCCTTGATGTCGCTCTCGTCCTGGCCGACGATCTGGTACGTCGTCTCTTCGTCGGTATCCTCGTCGGCCACCGTGATCGTGGCGCCGAACTTGACGGCGCTCCCGGACAATTTGGAGACGTCGATCACCTCCGCGCGGCTGATCTTGTCTTCAAGTTCCAGCACCCGTCCCTCGATAAAGCTCTGCCGTTCACGCGCAGCATGGTACTCCGCGTTTTCCGAAAGATCCCCGTGTTCGCGCGCTTCGGCAATGGCTTTGATCACCGCCGGGCGTTCGCTCGATTTCAGGTGCCTTAACTCCTCTTGGAGGCGGTTGTAGCCCGCCGCCGTCATTGGAACTTTTTCCATTTCCGGTCCACTCGACGCTGAAGAAGACTGCGGCGCGGCCAGATTAGCCGCGCCGAGAGCCCTGATCCTTAATATGACCCGCTCAGGTAGGACTGAAGGGGAGCCACGTCAAGGCTCCCACTCCGAAGCGCCGAGATCGCCTCGACGGCAGCCCGTGCTCCTGCGACGGTCGTATAATAGGGAATGTTATTGACGAGCGCGGTCCGGCGCAAGCTGAAGCTGTCGGACATCGCCTGGGCTCCGTCCGTCGTGTTGAAAACCAACTGCACGTCGCCATTGATCATGGCGTCAACCACATGCGGTTGTCCCTCGAGCACCTTGTTGACCCGCGCCACCGGGATGCCCGCCTCGCCGAAGGCCTTCGCCGTACCCGATGTCGCCACCAGCCCGAAGCCCATCTCGTGCAGCTTGCGCGCGATCACGACCATGGCGGCCTTGTCGTGGTCCTTGACCGAGATGAACACCTTGCCCTCCAGCGGCAGCACCACCCCGGCGCCGAGCTGTGCCTTGGCGAAGGCCCGGCTGAAATCGTGGTCGAGGCCCATGACCTCGCCGGTCGATTTCATTTCCGGCCCCAGGATGATGTCGACGTTGGGGAAGCGGGCAAATGGGAAGACCGCTTCCTTGACGGCAGTGTGCGGCGGGGTCGGGCCGTTGAGGGTGAAGCTGGACAGCTTCTCGCCCGCCATCACCCGCGCCGCAATCTTGGCGATGGCGGTGCCGGTCGCCTTGGCGACGAACGGCACGGTGCGGCTGGCGCGCGGGTTGACCTCCAGGATGTAGACCTGGGTGCCCTTGACCGCGAACTGCACGTTCATCAGCCCGACCACTTCCAGCGCCTCGGCCAGCATCTTCGCCTGACGCCCGATATCGGCGACCACGTCGGATGCCAGCGAATACGGCGGCAGGGCGCAGGCGCTGTCGCCGGAATGGATGCCGGCTTCCTCGATATGCTCCATGATGCCGGCGACATAGACGTCGGTGCCGTCCGAAACGGCATCCACGTCGACCTCGATCGCGTCCTGGAGATAGCTGTCGATCAGCACCGGGTTCTTGCCCGACACCTTGACGGCCGAGCCCATGTAGCGCTTCAGCCCGGCCATGTCGTGGACGATTTCCATCGCCCGGCCGCCCAGCACGTAGCTGGGACGGATGACGACCGGGAAACCGATGCGGGCCGCCACGGCCTCCGCCTCTTCCAGGCTGCGCGCCAGCCCGTTGGCCGGCTGGTGCAGGCCCAGCTTGTGCAGAAGCTGCTGGAACCGCTCGCGGTCTTCCGCCAAGTCGATCGCGTCCGGCGAAGTGCCCAGGATCGGAATGCCGGCTGCCTCAAGGTCACGCGCCAGCTTCAGCGGAGTCTGCCCGCCGAACTGGACGATGACGCCCAGCACTTCGCCCTTGCGCTGCTCGACCCGGACCAGCTCGATCACGTCCTCGGCGGTCAGCGGCTCGAAGTAGAGGCGGTCGGACGTATCGTAGTCGGTCGAGACCGTTTCCGGGTTGCAGTTGACCATGATGGTCTCGTACCCGGCCTCGATCAGCGCATAGACCGCGTGGACGCAGCAGTAGTCGAACTCGATGCCCTGGCCGATTCGATTAGGCCCGCCGCCCAGGATCACGACCTTCTTGCGGTCGGTCGGTTCCGATTCGCACTCCGCCCCGCCGAAGCCGTCGGCCTCGTAGGTCGAGTACATGTAGGGAGTGTCCGAAGCGAACTCCGCCGCACAGGTGTCGATCCGCTTGTAGACCGGCGTGACGCCTAGCGCCCGCCGCGCGGCCGACACTTCCGACTCGGATGTGCCCGCCAGTTCGGCGAGACGCGCGTCGCTGAAGCCGGTCTGCTTCAGCCGCAGCCAGCCCCGTGCCTCGGCCGGCAGGCCGTTCTTCCGCACTTCGGCTTCCGCCGCGACGATGGCCTGGATCTGCTCCAGGAACCACGGATCGTACTTGCAGGCGGCCTGGACCTCCGCAACGCTCAGCCCGTGGCGGAAGGCCTGGGCGATCACCAGCAGCCGGTCGGGCGTTGGCTTGCTCAGCGCCGCCCGCACCGTCAGCGGATCGGGGTTGCCGTCGCCGATCAGCACTTCGTTGAAGCCGGTCAGCCCGGTCTCCATCGAACGTAGCGCCTTCTGGACCGACTCGGCGAAAGTCCTGCCGATCGACATGGCCTCGCCGACCGACTTCATCGAGGTCGTCAGCAGCGGCTCGGTGCCGGGGAACTTCTCGAAGGTGAAGCGCGGCATCTTGGTGACGACGTAGTCGATCGTCGGCTCGAACGAGGCCGGCGTGACGCCCGTGATGTCGTTGTCCAGCTCGTCCAGCCGGTAGCCGACCGCCAGCTTGGCGGCGATCTTGGCGATCGGGAAGCCGGTCGCCTT
>DASQKT010000472.1:0-6142 GCA_035630415.1 Skermanella sp. | reverse complement strand
GGGTGCTGTCGTCCTCGGCGGCGCAGGTCGATTATGCCGGCCAGAGCCGCGAGTTCCGCGAGACGAGCAGCAGCCTCTATGTGACCTTCATCCTGGCGTTAGCTTTCATCTATCTGGTGCTGGCGGCCCAGTTCGAGAGCTTCATTGACCCCTTCGTCATCATGCTGACGGTGCCGCTGTCGATCACCGGGGCGCTGCTGGCGCTGAAGCTGACCGGGGCGACGATGAACGTCTACAGCCAGATCGGGCTGGTGACTCTGGTCGGCCTGATCACCAAGCACGGCATCCTGATCGTGGAGTTCGGCAACCAGCTTCAGCGTCAGGGCGTGGACGTACGGGACGCCGTGATTCAATCAGCCGTCCTGCGTCTGCGTCCGATCCTGATGACGACCGGCGCCATGGTCCTGGGTGCGGTGCCGCTGGCGCTTGCCACGGGTGCCGGCGCCGAAAGCCGGCAGGCGATCGGCGCGGTCATCGTCGGCGGCATGCTGCTGGGAACGGTGCTGACCCTGTTCGTCGTGCCGACCGTCTATACATACATCGCGAAGAAAAAGCCGTTCACGGACGAGACTTCCGTTGCCGCTCACCCGCATCCGGCGGAGTGAGGCGGACGCGGTAAACCTCGAATTTGTAGGCCGGTCCAGTACTACCGCGGATCGATCCGATCCGGAACTTGCCGACTTAACTGTTGACTTCAAGTCGGGATCGTTTTGACAATCCATCATATCAACTCGCGACGTGCGCAACCCTGCTCAAGATGTTACCAATTCAGTACTGACCTTCCTTGATCAGCAGGGCGCAAATGTCTGACTCGGCGAGCCGGATCATCGGCTATGGCCATTGGGTTACGAATAGCCTTCGTTCGTTGTGGGCAGCCGAAGCCTCGAAGGACCACCTTCAGGCAAACACGCGGCAGGCAGAACTCGAAGGCCTCCAGTTTGCTTTTTACGCAAGACTGACGGCGATCGTCATCGTTTCGGCGTGGCTTTTCTCGATCGTACCCTGGCCGCGCGACCTCTACTACGGCGGATATGCCTTCGGGTTCTTCCTGCTTGGCTACATCCCGTACCGATTGCGGCACCATCCTCACGGCGAAACCATCAAGCTTGGCTTTATCGTTCTTGACGTGGCCTTGGTGTCCGCGGCGATCCTGGTTCCGCCTCCGGTCGATTTCGGCTCACAATGGCCCGTCCAGACGCGGTTGCGCGGCCAGGAGTTTCTTTACCTTCTGCTGCTCCCCGCCGAGGCCGCCCTGACCTATTCGCCAAGACGCGTCGTCTGGACAGGGGTGTCGATCCTCGTCATCTGGTCGATCGGAGTGTTCACGATCTACTCCGAGCCGGACACTCTGCGCTTCAATGACGTTGCCGCCGAAGAGGTACTGACGTCGGCCATGGTCCTGGAGCTTTCCCTTCAACCGACCTTCGTCGGCCTGACGGCGTGGTATACCCAGCTTGTCGCAACTTTCCTGTTCACCCTGCTCCTGACGCTGACCGTCTGGCGCAGTCGGCGAACCTTGTTGAGGCAGGTCGAGACCGAGATCGTGCGGGCGGATCTCGCGCGCTATGTTTCTCCGGATGTGGCCGAGGCTCTTACCAAACGCGGCGGGACCAGGTTTGGAGATCCGACGACAAGGACGGTGACCGTCCTGTTCGCGGATATCGTCGGGTTTACGAAACTAAGTGAAACCCTGTCCCCCGACCGAACATTTACCTTGCTGCGGAGCTTCCAGGAGCGGAGCTGCGCCATTGTCTTCAAACATGGAGGGACACTCGACAAGTACTTGGGCGACGGCTTCATGGCGACCTTCGGCTCCATCGACCCGCAACCGGACGCTTCGGCCCGCGCTCTCGCCTGTGCGTTCGAACTTCAACGGGAAATTGAACGCTGGAGCCGGAAGAGGTCCAGCGACGGCGCAGATCCACTTCGCACATCGATCGGCATCCACTGTGGTCCCGTGACGGTCGGGAATCTTGGTGGCCGGGAACGTGTCGAGTTTACCGTCGTCGGAGACGTGGTGAACGTAGCGAGCAGACTGGAGGAGGTTACTCGGGAGATCGGTGGTTCGATCGTGGTCTCGGAGGACTGCATCGGGGCAGCGGGACGCTCGGAATGGATCACCCGGTTTCAGTCATCTCGCGAAATTCAGCTCCGAGGCCGCCAGCAGGGCATCGTCGTTCACATTGCGGGGTGATACCAACGGCCTTGGCGTAGACCTCAAGCCGGCAGCAGCGAGGCGATCACCTTCAGCAGCTCCGTCGGGCGGACCGGCTTGCCGATGAAGGCGTTCATGCCGGCGGCATGGCAGGCCTCGCGGTTTTCGCCGTCGGTGTGGGCGGTCACGGCGATGATCGGAGTGCGGGATTCGTCGCCGGGCAGCGCCCGGATCTGCCGGGTGGCCTCGATTCCGTCCATGCGGGGCATCATGACGTCCATCAGGACCAGCCCGATGCCGCCCTCGCGGATAGCGTCGACGGCGGTAGAGCCGTCCGGAACGATGCGCGTCTGATACCCGGCCTTCCGGCAGATGAGGTCCACCAGCTTCTGGTTGATCGGATTGTCTTCAGCGATCAGGATCTGCATGTGCGCTCCGGAAACCCGGAACAAATCCGGGAAAAGAACTTTAGAGAGAAATATAAACAATTTTCAATCTAAATAAGTGAATAGCGTGGTCTGGAGGGGTCGGTCAATCGCCATCGGCCCGGTTGTTCGTTAGGCGAAACGACCTATGCCTATGAATAGGTGCTCGCAGCCGGTCGCATCTAACGAACACCGCTGCGGAACTGAGTTTTCAAGCTTTCCTGATTACCGGGAGCAGCAGCCGCGTTCCGGCCGCATGGAACGTCAGCGTGATCGTCCGGCAATCCACCAGCCGGGTTTCCGCAGCCTCCGCCCCGGTGCCGGGATTGACCGGGTAAGCCGGGAAGCAGGACCCGGCAAGGCTCAGGCGGATTCGGTCGCCGGCCGGGATCGTGACGCAAACCGACCTCATGCCGATGCCGAGCGGCCGGGAGCCGGCGCCTTCCTCCACGCGGCGGTAGCCTTGGGTCAGGTTGAAGACGCCGCCGCCCGGTTCGATCTTCGACAACACGGCGGAGACGTCGAAGCTCGGCGCGTCGGCGTCAACCATCAGGTCCAACCGCACAGGTCCCGTCAGGTGCAGCGGTGCCTTGAGCGGTTCCGTCGTGTAGCAGGCGATGTCGGCTCGTTCATCCAGCGCCGCGCGGTCGCGCATGCCGCTGTCGTTGCCGGCATGGCCGCCGATGCTGGGGATCGGCCGCCAGGGATCGTGGACGATACGATCGGGAATCGTGCCGCCGTTAGCACTGAAGACGGCCGGCTCCGGCGTCAGCCTGCCGTCTTCAGTGCTGACGGCGGCAAGCCCCGTGCTGGAGATGTGGAGTGGAGTGGGCTCCGGTGCCGGCAGGGCGTCGTAGCCCAGCCATTGCCGGGCACCGAGGTCGAACAGCTCGACGGCGGGGCGTTCGGCCACGGGCTTTCCCTTGAGGTGCCGGTCGAACCACGCGATCTGCTCCGCATCGATCCGGCTGGCCGCTTCGCTCCCGAAATCGACGGCGCCGGCCCTGCGCCCCCACGGCATATGCGTCCAGGGACCGACCAGCAGCCGGTGCGGCGCCGGGGAGCGCTGGCTGATCTCCCGGAAGGCATCGAGCGTGCCGGTCAGCATCTGGTCGAACCAGCCGCCGATGAACAGCATCGGCACATCCACCGGCTTGTCCGCCAGCAGCGCCCGTGGCGAAATGCCGTCCCAGTAGCCGCCGGGAAGCGGGTTGCCCAGCCAGTCGTCGTAGTGGGAATAGCGGGCGTAGCCGCGCAGCACGCGCGGGTGGGTCGGCAACTCCTCGTCCAGCGGCAGGTTGCGCGACGCGGCGTAGAGCGCCTGATGGGCGATGAAGTCCTGGCGCCGCCGGGCGGCTTCCGCCGCCATCTGAATGCCCCAGGCGAGGTTGTCGGCCAGCCGGAAGGCTCCCCCCTCATACGCCCAGTCGGCATGCATGTCCCAGGCGACCATGGCAGGGCACAGCGCCTTCAGCGCCGGGGCACCTGCCGACAGGGCCAGCAGTTGGACATTGCCCTGGTAGGAGAAGCCGTACATGCCGACTTCCCCTGTCGATCCCGGCAGAGCCGCGGCCCAGGCGACGGCATCGGCGCCGTCCCGCGCCTCGTGTTCGAACAGGCGGAACTCGCCGCCCGACGTGCCGCAGCCGCGCACGTCCTGGACTGCGACGATGTAGCCATGGGCCGCATACCAAGCGGGATGGGCATAGACGACAGTGGAAGCGAGTGCGCGGCCGTAGGGCAGGCGCATCAGCAGAACCGGGAACGGGCCGGGCGCGTCCGGCATATAGACATCGGCATCCAGCCGCGTGCCGTCGCGGGTCGTCATGGAAATGGTTTCCGGCGGTCGGACGGGGGTCGGACTGCTTGGGGATTGATAGCCTGGGATCGAACGATCCGGGATCATGGCGTCAGTCCTTCAGACCGTTCAGAATATGTTCGGACGTGGTGACGAAGCCGAAGCACTGCTTTACATTGTAGAGAGTCGCTTCCAGGCAATAGCTGGGGGAGGTCGTGGCGCTGCAATCGCTGACCAGAATGCAGTCGTAGCCCAGGAAATTGGCGTCCTGAAGCGTACAGAGGACGCATTGATCGACGTTCACTCCGGCGAACAGCAGTGTCGTGATGCCCAGGTTGCGGAGGATGCTGTCCAGTTCGGTGTCCCAGAAGCCGCTCATCCGATACTTGGCGACATGGATATCGCTCGGCGCCGCCGTCAGGCCGTCCACGATGGCCGCCGCCCAACTGTCGCGTTCCAGCACCCTGGCGCCCGCCGCCGGTCCTGCCGGGCCGGGCAGGGGGTCGCCCAGGCCGACGCCCTCGCCGGTCGGCTTGTAGACATGGAGCAGCGAAGGACTGAGGTTCAGCCGGTCGGGCCGGTTGCCCCAATTGACCCAGAGCACCGGGACGCCCTTGCCGCGTAGACGCGGCAGCAGGGCCTGGAGCGGCGCTATCGGAGTCCGGACGGGTGTCACGTCCACCCCGATATGTGACAGCCAGCCATGGGGTGAGCAGAAATCGTTCTGCATGTCGATCACGACGACTGCGGTGCGGACGAGATCGATCACGATGTTCTGCGGCTCGGCCCTGGCCGCCAGCGGATAGGGAGTTGGGGGTGGACGCACCATGTCAACCGTTTCCCTGCAAACGCGCCAGCGGTTTACCGGTGCCGAGCCGAGTGGAACCATGCCAAATCCCCCTGTCCTGGTAACTCCCCTGCCGCAAGGGCACGCACAAGCCATGCCAGAGACGCTGGATGCCGGCCTGTTCCGATACACTCGGATATTCCTTAACCCGATCAGGGTATGTACCCACTGATGCCTGCCAAATGGGCGATGACTTGCCCGTCTATTGAGCTTGATGCGCCGCCAGTACCCGGTATCGTAAGCGACTGTTACGAAGGGCCGGGAGCGGTGGTGTCGGATATGGCTTCTGCGAATCAGGGTAGGATGAACACCGGCGGGCACGAGAACCGGCTTGGAGCCTTCTGTCCGCACATCTCCCTGGACATTCCAGGCGCCCCGCAGGGGCCGCTCGCCGGCCTGACTTTCGCCGCCAAGGATCTGTTCGACGTGGCGGGGCATACCACCGGAGCAGGCAATCCGACCTGGCTGGCGACCCATTCGCCCGCCACCGCGACCGCGCCGGCCGTGCAGGCGCTGCTGGATGCCGGAGCGCGGCTGGTCGGCAAGACGGTCACTGACGAACTGGCCTTCAGCATCAACGGCGAGAACGCCCATTACGGCACGCCACTCAACACCAAGGCGCCGCAGCGCATCGCCGGCGGCTCGTCCAGCGGTTCGGCATCCGCCGTTGCGGGCGGCGCCGTACCGCTGGCGCTCGGGACAGATACCGGCGGCTCCGTCCGCGTACCGGCCGCCTTCTGCGGCATCTACGGTTTCCGCCCCACCCATGGCCGGGTTTCGCTGGACGGCGTCACGCCGCTGGCGCCCAGTTTCGACGCGGTCGGCTGGTTCACCCGCGACGCCGGGTTGCTGGAGCGGGTAGGGCGGGTGCTGCTGAGGCTTGAGGGTGACGAGGCGGAGCGGCCGCGCAGCCTGCT
>DASQKT010000471.1:0-11327 GCA_035630415.1 Skermanella sp. | reverse complement strand
GCGTAGTTTCTAGGATGTGCTGACTGACGGACCCAATTTTGTGCCTCATACCGCACCAAACCGTGCCGCCGCCTGCGCATCCCTTCTCTCTTGCGATCAACTTGTCAAAGATCCGTAAAACCATGAACGGCGCGAGAACCGCGCTTTTCAAGATTTCCCACCGTTTTGCTGGTGTCCCGCGGCGCCTCGGCGCGTCGGGAGGCCGTATATAGGGCGGCACCCCGAACCCTGTCCAGGGCTTTTTTCAGCCTCTCGAACTTTTTTCGGAGGACACCGAAACTCGCGTTCGAATTCGCAATTGAACTCCTGCCGGGCCTCACGAACCCAGCATCATCAGGCACAGCGTCAGCCAGATCGCCAACAAGGCGCCGGCCTGCCGCGCGTGGGACGGCGAAACCATGATCGACCCCTTAATATGTGAACAAGCGATACCGCTCCGGCAATTTGGGATGAATTGCCCGGCGGACTGGATTATGGTTAGCGCAAGTTTAATCATGATGCTGTGAACTGCCTCACAGGCAGCCATGGGGCCAACAATTTATGAGCCGGTCGGAAGGACCTGATAAAGTGGCGGTTCTAGCCGGCCATTTCCTCCTCCGCGATCTGCCCAGGGACGATCTGGACAAGCTCGCATCCTATGCCAGGGCGGTGCGCTATCCGGCGCATCGGGTCGTATTCCATAAGGGAGATCCGGGCGACGGCATGATGGCCGTCATCTCCGGGCGCATCAAGATCCGCTCCTACTCCCTGGACGGCAAGGAACTGGTGCTCAACGTCATCAGGCCTGGCGAGTTGTTCGGCGAGATCGCCCTGCTGGACGCCAAGCCGCGCACAGCCGATGCCGTGACCATGGAGCCGTGCGAGCTTCTGGTGCTGGAACGACGGGATTTCCTGCCGTTCCTGGCCGACCGCCCGCAGGCCTGTTTTCATCTCCTTACCGTGCTGTGCCAGCGGCTTCGTCAGACCAGCCAGCAGTTGGAAGACGCGCTGTTCCTGGATCTGGCGCCGCGTCTGGCCCGCTGCCTCGTCCGGCTGGCCGAGCGTTTCGGCAAGCCGGTGACCGACGGCGTCCAGATCGACGTCCGCCTGTCGCAGCAGGAACTGGCGGCTTTCGTCGGCATGACGCGGGAAAGCGTCAACAAGCAGTTGGCGACATGGCGGCGCGACGGCGTCGTCGGGTTTTCCGGCGGCATCGTGACGATCCACGACATGGCGGAGCTTCGTTTTCTGTCCGGCATCGAGGACGAACCCGGCGGGACTTCCGATGGTCCGTAACTCGCCGGTCTCCGATCAACCCGACACATGACGATCAGGCGGGTAAAGAACAGGCCGTCCGAAATGCCCCCGGTACTGGGGCGCATCCAGAATGCGGTGGTGCTGGCCCTGATCACCGCCGGGATCGCCTTGCTGCTGGCTCTCAGCCCCGTCGCCCGCATGATGGAAGAAGAGCTTGGCCTATCCTGGCTCTTCACCCTGCGCGGCCCCCTGCCCGCTCCCCGCGACGTGGCGATCGTCAGCCTCGACCGCCAGTCGGCCCGGCGCCTGGGGTTGCCGCCGCAGGTCAGGCTCTGGCCCCGTTCGCTGCGCGCGACCCTTATCGGCGAACTGAAGAAACGCGGCGCCACCGCCATCGCCTTCGACCTGACTCTGGAAACGCCGACCGACCAGATCCAGGACGGCGCCCTGACCCGTGCGATATCAGCCGCCCGCTCCGTCGTCCTGGTAGAAGCGCTGGAGCGTGAGGAAGTGGCGGTAACCGACGCCAAGGGCAATCCCGCCGGACACATGGCGATCGTGAAGGCGGTGCCGCCGATCGAGCCCTTCGCCAAGGCCGCCGCGGCGCTGGCTCCGTTTCCCCTGCCCAAGATCGCCGCCCGGACCAACCAGTTCTGGGCCTTCAAGGAGGGTGCCGGCGACCGCCTGACCCTCCCGGCCGCCGCCTTGCAGGTCCATGGCGCATCGGTCCATGCGATCTGGCTGAGCCGCCTGCGCGAGGCCGACGTGCCGGGGCTGGAGACGCTGCCGCCCGACAACGACCTTCTGAGCGAACCGGGCTCGATCCAGCGCGCTTCCCTGGCTGTGCGCCGCGCCCTCCTCCAGGACCCTGGACTTATCGAGCGGCTGACGCCCCTGCCCGCCCGGCTGGGCGAGCGCGAACGCAAGCTGATCGATGCGCTGGACCGGCTGCATACGGGACCGCAGCACTACTATCTGAACCTCTATGGTCCGCCCGGCACGATCACGGTCATCCCTTTCGCCGACCTGATCGAAGGTAAGCCGATCCCGGACCTGACGGGCCGCACCGTGTTCGTCGGCGTGGCGGAACGGTCGTCGACCAATGTGGACAGCTTCTATACGGTCTTTTCCACCGGCGACGGCATCGACATCAGCGGCGTCGAGATCGCGGCGACGGCCTTCGCCAACCTGCTCGACGACGTCACGCTGACCATGCCGAAGCAGGGAGCCGTGGTCGGCATGCTGCTGGGGTTCGGGCTGGCCGTCGGGTTCGTCGCCTACCTGCTGCCGGGCACCTGGGCGGTAGCCGCCACCCTGTTCATCGCCTGGGGCTGGCTGACGGTCACCCTCAGGATGTTCGAGCAGCACCATCTCTGGCTGCCGCTGGCGGTGCCGATGCTGGTCCAGGTCCCGATCGCCTTGTTCGGCGGGCTGCTGTGGCAATATCTGTCGGCCAACCTGGAGCGCAGGAACATTTCCCGCGCGATCCGCTACTACCTGCCGGAAAAGGCTGCCGCCGACATGACGCGCCGGTCCGCCGATCCGGGCTCCGCCCGCGATCTCGTCTTCGGGACCTGCGTCGCCAGCGACGCCGCGCGGTTCACGGCGCTGGCCGAATCGATGGCGCCGCGCGATCTCGCCCTTCTGCTGGACAGCTACTTCGCGACCCTGTTCGAACAGATCCAGCTCAACGGAGGAACCGTCACGGATGTGGTCGGCGACGGCATCATGAGCGTCTGGACCGCCCAGCAACCGGAGCGTGACCTGCGCGCCCAGGCCGTGATGGCGGCGCTGGACATGACGGCGGCCGTGCGGCGCTTCAACCGGCTGCGTCCGGACAAGCCCATGCCGACCAGGATCGGTCTGCATGCCGGATGGATCATGGTCGGCAATGTCGGCGGTCAAGGGCATTTCGCCTGGAGCGTCGTCGGCGACATCCCGAACACCGCGTCGCGGATCGAGGGGCTCAACAAGCATCTCGGGACCTCCGTCCTGGCATCGCGGGAGGTGGTCGGCGACCTGGAGACGGTGCTGACCCGCCGGCTGGGACGCTTCCGGCTGTTCGGCAAAGCCGACGCGCTGGATATCCACGAAGTCGTCGCCCGCCGGTCGGAAGCCTCGCCATCCCAACTGCGGCTTGTTGCAACGTTCGAAACGGCGCTGGAGGCGTGCGAGGCCGGCCGGATAGCCGAAGCTTCGGACCTGCTGCATCGCGTGCTTACGGAGTTCCCGGACGACGGCCCAAGCCGGTTCTATCTGGAACGGTGCGCCAATCACTGCGCCGGAACCCGCATCCTGGACGATACCGCCATCGTCAGGCTCGAAGCCAAGTAGTACTACCTCCGCAGTCAACTATCCGCTAAGTCCATCAAATGTTGCTATTTTGAATTATTTGAACAGCATTGACACAATCTGCGACACTGTATTACAGAAACAGGTTGAACAGGACGCTATTATCGAAAGAATTACCTCTTTAATGGCGATATTACCACAGACCGCAACCCGGCTTGCAGAAGCCAAAATAAAAAGGTCGGCCTTGATGGTAAAGGAAGGGCAGTTTAAGTCACCGTTATTGGCGGTACTGGTCGGGGGAGTGGCGTTCCTGAGTTCGTCGCTTCACGCGAGGGCGCAGGAAACGAATAATCTGGAAACGGAGCTTCAGGCTCCCGGCTGCGCATCCCTGGTCGGTAGGATCGTTTCCATCGAGGGCGCCGTCGAAAGGCGCGTCGCCGGGACCACCGACTGGCTGCCGGCGATGACCGATCAGCCTTTGTGCGTCGGCGATGCCGTTCGCACCGGCGCGTACAGCCGGGCGGCTCTGGCGCTGGTCAACGATTCGGTGCTGCGTCTGGATCAGACGACGACGCTGGAGGTCGGCCCCGCCCCTGTGACGGCGGAAGAGCCTTCGATCCTCGGCCTGATCCGTGGCGTCATCCAGGTATTCAGCCACCGGCCGCGCAGCCTCAGCATCACGACGCCGTTCGTGGACGCCGCCGTCGAGGGCACCGAGTTCGTCGTGGCGGCGGAAGCCGACCGGGCATCCGTCACGGTCCTGCAAGGCCGGGTCCGGGCAACCAACCCGCAGGGCTCGGTAGCGCTGGATGCGGCCGGAACGGCGGAAGCCCGCGCCGGCAGCGCGCCGGTCCAGCGGGTGACGGTGCGCCCGCGCGACGCGGCCCAATGGGCGCTTTATTTTCAGCCGGTGCTGACGACGATGTCGGCGCGCGGCGCCGCCGAGCGCGCCGCTCTGCCGGCTCCGGTCGCCGAAGCGCTGGCGTTGAACCGCCAAGGAGATTCCGCCGGAGCGATCGCCCGCCTGGACAGGGCGCTGGCGGCGGAAAACCCCGCTCCCGAAGTGGGGCTGTACCGCGACGCCATCCTGATGAGCGTCGGCCGGGTGGACGAGGCGCGGGATGCCATCGGAAAGACGCTCGCCAGGAATCCCGACCACGCTGGCGCACTAGCACTCCGCAGCGTCATCGCCGTGACGGTGAACGACCGGGAAAGCGCCTTGGCGGATGCCCGTCGCGCGGTAGAGCTTGACCCGCGCTCGGCGCCGGCCCGGATTGCGCTGTCCTATGCCTTGCAGGCCGACCTTCAGCCGGAGGCGGCGCGCGAAACGCTGGAGGAAGCGATAGCGCTCCACCCGGAAGATCCGCTGCTGCGGTCCCGGCTGGCGGAAATCCTGCTGGTCCTGGGTTACAGGGCTGACGCGGAAGTAAGGGCGCGGGAGGCGGTGGAGATGGCCCCCGACATGGGCGAGGCGCAAACGATCCTAGGACTCACGGCCCTGGCTCGCCAAGATCCGGGCGAGGCGCAGCGGGTGCTGGAACGGGCGGTGGTACTCGATCCCTCAGATCCCCTGCCCCGTTTGGGCCTTGGCCTTGCCCTGATCCGCCAGGGCAACCTGGAGGCGGGCCGGACCGAGCTGGAAATCGCAGCGGGGCTCGACCCCGGCAATTCGCTGGTCCGCAGCTATCTCGGCCGCGCCTATGACGACGAGCGGCGCGGCGACCGGGCGGCCGGGCAGTACGGCGTCGCGAAGGAGCTGGACCCGCTCGACCCGACGCCGTTCTTCTACGACGGCTTGAGGAAACGGGCAGCCAACCGCCCGGTCGATGCCTTGGCGGATATCCAGAAGTCGATCGAGCTTAACGGCAACCAGGCGCCGTTCCGGTCCGAACTGTCCCTGGACGAGGATCTGGCGACGCGGGGCGCCGCCTTGGGCCGCGTCTACACCGACTTAGGCTTCGACAGGATCGGCTTGCCGCAGGCGGCGAAGGCCCTGGGCGCCGACCCGGCCAGTGCCGCCGCCGACCGGTTCCTGTCCGACATCTACGCGCCGCTGGAGCGTCACGAGATCGCCCGGTCGAGCGCGCTGCTGCGCTCGCAGTTGCTCCAGCCGCTGACCATCGATCCGGTCCAGCCCAGCCTGACCGCGACCGACCTGCATATCCTGCCCGGAGCCTTCCCGTCGGAAGCCGGGTTCAACGAGTACGGGCCTTTGTTCGAGCGCGACAGGATCAGGCTGGACGCCTCCGGTGTCGCCGGCAACCTGGAAACCCTGGCGGACGAGGTCATGCTGTCGGGGATCGTCGGCCGGGCCGCCTTCAGCGCCGGCCAGTTCCATTACCAGAGCGACGGCTACCGCGAGAACAACGATGTCGAGCACGACATCTACACGCTGTTCGGTCAGGCGGCCCTGACCGACACGCTGAGCGTCCAGGCGGAGTTCCGGTCGCGCCGGACCGAGCAGGGTGACCTGACTCAGAACTTCGATCCCGACAACTTCTCCCGCACCGGGCGGACCGACATCGACCAGGACACGGCGCGGCTGGGACTGCGCTACTCGCCGACGCCCAGGGTCGATCTGCTCGCCTCGCTGATCGCCAGCGAGCGCGACGCGACGCAGCTTCAGGCGAACGATTTCTTCAACTTGACCGACGACATCGAGCAGCGCGGCATCGACGCCCAGGTCCAGGGGATCTATCGCGGCGACATGTTCAACGTGACGGCGGGCGGCGGTGCCTACCGCGTCCGGCAGAAGAACGTCGCGACGTTCGAGGACCTGCTGTCGGGGGAGAGCTTTCCGATCGCGGAGAGCTTCACCAACCGGCAGTCCAACGCCTATGGCTACGTCAACCTGATGGCCTTGAGCGACGTGATCTTCACGGTGGGCCTGAGCGCCGACCATTTCGACAACGGCGTCTTCGACTTCGACAAGCTCAACCCCAAGTTCGGCGTCCTATGGGATGTGACCGATCGACTGAAACTGCGGGCGGCGGCTTTCCGCACCTTCAAACGGCTGCTGATCGTCGATCAGACGCTGGAGCCGACCCAGATCGCCGGCTTCAACCAGTTCACCGACGATTTCAACCAGACTTCCTCCTGGGTCAAGGGGATCGGACTGGACGCGGTACTCGCCCGTGGCCCCCATGGGTCCGTCCATGGCGGCGCGGAGTACACAAGGCGCGACCTGGACGTGCCGCAGGTGCTCAGCCGCGAACCGCCGGCCAGCGAGAGCCGCGACCGGACCGAGGACGAGGTGCGGGCCTATCTGTACTGGGCGGCCGCTTCCGACTGGGCCTTCTCGGCCGAGTTCGAGTGGGACGAGTTCGAGAACGAGAACGAGCTGGTCGATGTAGCCCGCCTGCGCACGATGACGATGCCGCTTCAGGTCAGGTACTTCGCTGAGAACGGGCTGTTCGCCAAGGCCGGCGTCAACTTCGTCAGCCAGGAGGTGGAGGAGCGGCTGGAGCCGTTCTTCGACCAGACGCGGGAAAACTTCGTCACGGTGGATCTGGGCGTGGGCTACCGCCTGCCGGAGCGGCGCGGCAGCGTCAGCCTGGAGGTACGCAACCTGTTCGACGAGGAATTCCTGTACCAGGACGCCGACTCGATCACCAACACCACGACAAGGCCACGTTTCATCCCGGCCCGGACGATCCTGGGCCGGCTGTCGCTGTCGTTCTGATCCTTTTACTTCCATCACGATGGCCGGATTGCTGGCCGGAATGGCGGACGGGCGCGGCAAGTTCTGCCTGTCCGGCAGAACTTGCCGTCGCGGAGACGGTCCAGCGGCATATCGACTCGCTTGCCTCTACCACCAAATTGAGATAGTCTTCGACAGTGCTATAGAAAATCCGTGGCACGACTATTGCATGGTTCCGAAGCAGAACGCGCAGGAATGGAGAGCGGGCGATGTCGACAACAGCAGCCTCAAGCACAGCCGCAGCTTCCATGCCTTCAGGGTACCTGTCCAACCTGAAGCTGGCAGCAGATGATCGCAAGCGTATCTGGGACTCACTGACCCCGGAACGCCAGTCGGAGGCGGCTGCCAAATTCGGCACGGCGGGAGAAGCGGTCAAGGAGCAGAAGTTCACCTCGCTGGGTGACGCGCTTATCTATAATTATGATGGCAGCGAAGGCCAGAAGCTCAATTCCGACATCTCCATCCAGTCCAACGTACTGACGAGCGACAACGGCGCCAAGTTCGGCTCGCTGGTCAACTTCGATACGATGGACTCCGCGGTCTTCCTGGAACTGAAGCAGGGCACCTATCCGACGGCGGAAGATCCCACCTGGATCACCGACGAGACGACCAAGCAGAAATACCTGGATGCCTTCAATTCACGTGCCTACGACGCGTACAAGACGGCGGCGGACAAGTTCGGCGGCTTCAACTCGCAATCCATGCTTGGCTATGACGCCAACGCCAACGGCTACGTGGACAATGAGTCCGAGTTGTTCGGCTTTGGAACGCGCGGATTGGAGATGTCCGACTTCTTTGACATCACGTCAAGCGATGGCGGGGTCACCAACACCTACTCCCTGCGGTCCTATACGGCCGCCGATAGTTCCACCAAGCAGGCCGATAACATCGCGATCGATCCGAAGCGGTTCATGGCTCTGAATGCCGAAGGCAAGTCGGCGGCGGTCATCGGTACTTCCTATGATAACGGCTCTCCAGGCATGACCACCACGATCAGCCTGAACCTGCTGTCCGGCCCGATCTCGACAGGCACCACGGCTGCCATCAACATCAACGTTTCGACATGACGATCAGGGGCGCTCAGCGCCCCTGATCTGCCATCAATCCGCGATCAAGCATCGCGCTCTGGCGGTTTGTTGCCCATGTGGCAGCGGACGCGCTTCATACGATAGAGCGGATGCTCATCGACCCAGCGCGCCCCTTCGGCCTGCCCCGCGATCGGACAATTGGACATCGTGAGATACTGATCGTCGGGAATGAGCGGCGTGACGGTATGGCATTGCGTGGGGTCGGCAATCAGGCAGAACACCATTGAAAGTGTGACGAGCATTTGAAACCTCGACCTATGCTGCATTGCAGCAAACACGATAAGCACAGACTTGACGGATTAGACTGCGACGAATCGACGCGTATGCTGCTTTGCAGCATGGCCCGTATCTTGTCGTCAGAACCCGACCCGGCTTCACAAGCCCAAGGCTACTATGACCATTGTCTATAACGATAGTGGTAAATGGTACGATGACAGCAAGCCCAGCAAATGCCGACCGGCATTCCCCCGCCCCCGCGTCTTGTCGCAGCTTTGACCGGCTGCTATGCTGCGGGCCATGAATGAAATACAGACGATCTCTTCAGCCGGTCCGATCTATCGGAAGATATACGGGATTCTCGAACAGAAGATCCTCGGCAATGAGATTGAGGTCGGTACAGTTATATTGGAAGGCCCCATAGCCGAATTCTTCGGAGTGAGCCGTGCACCAGTCAAAACGGCTTTATCGCACCTGATCGGGCAAGGTCTGGTCAAGCGTTTCGAAGGACGCGGCTATCTGGTGACCGGAGGATTGCTGACCCCGGTGGAACGGGGCCGCACCTTCGACCCGACCTTGCTGGAAAGCGGCGCCTCCGTCCGGGCCGAACTGAAGACGCCGGCGGCCTGGGAGCGCATCTATGACGAGGTCGAGCGCGAATTGGCCTCGCATTCGCCGTTCGGCCCCCAACGGATCGTGGAAAATGACCTGGCCCAGCATTTCGGCGTCAGCCGAACCGTGGCGCACGACGTCCTGACGCGCTTGCAGAACCTGGGCATCACCGGCAAGGACAGGCAGTCCCGCTGGTTCGTCGTGCCGCTGACCGTCGAACGCGTGCGGCACCTGTACGAAGTGCGCCGCATCCTGGAACCGGCGGCGCTCGCCAAGGCGGCCGGCATGATCCAGCGGGAAACGCTGGAGGAAATGGTCGAGCGCCTGGACGCCACGTGGGCCGCCTATCCCGATGTCTCGATCCGGCAACTGGACCGGCTCGAGCGCGACCTTCACATCGACTGCATTTCCCACTGCGACAACCGGGAACTGCTGGACCTGCTGAAACGGACGCAGGCGCTGCTGATCTCCAACAAATATGTCCTGGGCGGCCACATCGACCTGCCCGGCACCGATCCGTTCATGGGCGAGCACCGGCTGGTGCTGCAAGCCCTGCTCGAAGGCAAGCCGGCCAGAGCCGCGGCGCTGCTCCGCCGTCACCTCGACCTGTCCGTCACCAAGATCGTACGCCGACTGGAAATGCTGCAAGCCTCGGAGCCGCTGCCGCTGCCGCCCTATATGTCGGCGATATAAACTCGCGGCCTGGCGGTTGGACGACCGTCACCATCATATCAGCCCATCCAAAATGGATGTTGCATACACGATCCATTTTCTGATTAACTGCTGACCAACAGGAGTGGGGGAGGAAACGCCTCGGCGCCAGCGCGATCTGGCCGGACGGCACCTCCAAATCATCAAAAAACAGGTCCCTAGGCCATGTCCGAACAGTCCGAACAAACGTCCCTGACGATCCGTCTTTCGCCCGCCGACAACGTCGTCGTCGCCCGTGCCGAACTGCTGCCCGGAGCGCCGATCGCCGGCACCAACGTCACCTGCGTTGACCGCATCCCGCGCAGCCACAAGGTCACCGTGGTTCCCGTAGCCAAGGGGGAGGCGATCCGGAAATACGATCAGGTCATCGGCTTCGCCACCACCGACATCGAGCCGGGCCGCCATGTCCACGTCCATAACGTCGAGATGCACGACTTCGCGCGCGATTATGCCTTCGGCGCGGATACCCGCCCGACCGACTATGTACCGGAAGCCGAGCGCGCGACTTTCCAGGGTTTCCGTCGCGCCAACGGCAAGGTCGGGACCCGCAACTATATCGGCGTGCTGACCAGCGTGAACTGCTCGGCCACCGTCGCCCGCCAGATCGCGGCCAAGGTCGAACGCGACCTGCTGCCCGACTACCCCAACGTCGATGGCGTCGTGGCGCTGACCCACGGCACCGGCTGCGGCATGGCCGACAGCGGCGAGGGCTATGCCAACCTTCAGCGCGTGCTGTGGGGCTATGCCCGCAATCCTAATTTCGTCGGCGTCCTGATCGTCGGCCTCGGCTGCGAGGTCAACCAGATCGATTTCCTGCTGGAGGCCTACGGCATCCAGCGCGGTCCGCTGTTCCAGGTGATGAACATCCAGAACGCCGGCGGCTCCGCCAAGACGATCCAGGCCGGCATCGACATGATCCGCCCCATGCTGGTCGAAGCCGACAAGGCGCGCCGGACCACCGTTCCCGCCAGCGAGCTGATGCTGGCGCTACAATGCGGCGGCTCCGACGGCTATTCCGGCATCACCGCCAACCCGGCTTTGGGAGCGGCCGCCGACCTGCTGGTGCGCCACGGCGGCACAGCGGTGCTGGCCGAAACGCCTGAGATCTACGGCGCCGAACATCTGCTGACGCGGAGGGCGCGTACGCCCGAGGTCGGCGAGAAACTGGTCGGCATCATCAAGTGGTGGGAGGATTACACGTCCCGCGCCCGCATGAGCATGGACAACAACCCCTCGCCTGGAAACAAAGCCGGTGGCCTGACCACCATCCTGGAGAAGTCGCTGGGAGCAGCGGCCAAGGGCGGCACCACGACGCTCAACGCGGTCTACCACTACGCCGAGCCGATCCGCGACAAGGGCTTCGTGTTCATGGATACGCCCGGCTACGACCCCGTCGCCGCGACCGGCCAAGTCGCCGGCGGCTGCAATCTCATCTGCTTCACGACCGGACGCGGTTCGGCTTATGGCTGCAA